>JBEKNG010000240.1:0-7855 GCA_049523075.1 Paraburkholderia sp. | reverse complement strand
ATTGCGAACGCAAACGGGCCCGACGAGTTCATCGTGCTGAACACGCGCACGCCCATCGGCACCGGGTCACCTTGTGAATTCATTTGTGAACCGAGCATCCAGAGCGCGTCCCACGGCGGCATGATGGCGAACTGCACGAGGCCATAGGCGCCCATCACCAGCATGCCCCAGATGAAGGTGTTGATGATGGTGTCGCGATACGCCGGATAGTCACGCGTATTGGCCATGATGTGAAAGCCAATCAGGATCGGATAGAGCCAGTTGGCAAGGTCATAGGTCGCCGCGAGAGGGCCGCTCGACACGACCCCGACCATGAACGCGTAGGCGAGTCCGGCGAGAATCAGCAGCACTGGCAAGCCGCGCCGTTGCCCGAGCACCGGGTAGTGGCGAATCAGCGAGAGGCCACTGATCATCGTGACGGCTAGTGGCGCGACCTGAATCAGGCTGGTCGGCGTGAAGGCGCCCTTCGACCAGTCGGCGAGGCGCCGCACTTCGGGGCTCAGGAACCACAGCCACCACATGAAACCCACATAACGTGCCGGGCTTTTGAAGTACAGCCACAGGCCCGTCAGCGTGGCGAGCACCGGAAAAGCGAGTGTGAGCACCGTGCCCTGATGCGCGCCTATCAGCAGCGCCGTGACGAGCCACAGCAACGCGGGCGGCCCCCATTCCATCGGGTCGCTCTTGAGGCGGCGGACGGCGCCGTTCGCGGCGGTACGCGCGATCGTTGACATCGGTTAAAGGCCTCCGCGAGACTGGCTTTGGACGGTGGCCGGCGCGAGCCGCTCGTCCGCCGGACGGCCGTGCGGAGCGGCGCGTCGGCGCAGCAAGTCCTCGGTGATGCGCACGTGCTGCAGCGCGAACTGGCGCGTGGTCAGATCGCGCGACAGCAGTTGTTCGGCGGCAGCCTGCGCCTGGCGTAACCCTTCGGCGGGCGAAGCGGCGAGGCGGTCGACCGCCTCGCGGAGTGCCTTCGAGTCGAACGGCGGCACATAAGCCGCCGCCCGGTACGAGAAATAGTCGTTGAGCGTGCCCACATTGGTGACCACCATCGGCTTGCCGAGCGCCGCGGCCTCGAGCATCACCGTGATGCCGGAGGCGTGCGAGTTCGGCCGCAACGGCACCAGTACGACGTCGGCCCAGTCGTACAGTTCGCGGGCCTTCTTCAGCCCCGCAGCGGGCGCAATCTCGACATTCGGCGCGCGCAGCTTCGCCGGGATCCGGCGCCGCGTCGCGAGCCTGACGCTATAGCGCGGGTCGTTGCCGAACGCCTTGATGAGCGTCTCCCAGTCCCGATCGCGGTCGTTGCCAATCGCGGCAATCCGCACCGGCGTATGCGGCTGCCAATCGTGCGGCATCTTGACCGGAAAATCAGCAGTATTCAGGCCGTAGAACACCTGCGTCGCCTTGCGCCCAAGGTAGCGCTCGCACAGTTCGGCGTTCTCGCTTGCCAGCGTGGTCAGCACGTCGGCGCGCGCAATCAGCTTGCGATACAGCCAGCGCCGCAGCATGCCGTAGCCAGGCCATTTGTCGAGCAGCCATACGCTTTGCGCGAGCAACATCGGCGGCGCCGCGCGGCGGCCGCTCAGCAACAGCACCAGCGCGACCGACAGATATTCGTGCTCGGTATGCGTCCAGATCACGTCCGAGCGCAGGATCTCGTCGCGATTGCGCAGCGTATGGATCAGGTCGAAGCCAAGCACGGCCTTCAACGCCCGGCGCAGCAGTCGCACGGGAGCACTTTCGCGCACATCCTGCGAATAGGTCAGCGCGAATTCTTCGGACTCGGCGTGGTGATAGCCGTACAGACAGCCGATGTTATCGCCCTTGCGATAGAAGCGTGGATCGGCGCCGTAAAACAGATGAACGTGAACTTTCGTACTCATTCAGGCACTCCGGTCTGCGAGGTGACGCGGTTTGAGGGGACATCGGTACGCTGGGCCCGATGCAGGGTCGCGCAGTGTGGCCGCATCGCAGAGCAAGCACGCATCACGAGGCCGCCCCGCGGCGCGCTTCGTGTGCGCCCGTGCGCACTGCCCGCCAGCGCGGCAGCCGGGTGCGGCCCTGCTTCGAGGCCAGCGCGAGTACCACGTGAGCGAAGCCCGGATAGACGCGCGTGCCCACCAGTGCATACCACCACCAGGCGGCCTCGCGCCGCAGCGGCGGCAGATGGTCGCGCAGGATCAGGTGCAGGTTGTAGGCGGCGTGGCGCACCGCCATCAGGGTCTGCGCATCGCGGCGGTCATCGTCGAAGCGCTCGGCCGGGTAATGATCCACGGCCACATGCGGATCGTAGACGAGCTTCCAGCCGGCGTTCTTCACGCTCATGCTGAAGGCCATGTCGTTGTGGACCTGGGCGCCCGCCCCGCGCAGCCGCGCATCGAAACGGATATGGCGGACCGCCTCGCGGCGGTAGCTCATGTTGGCGCCCTTGAGCAGATCGACTTCGCGCGCGCCGCCCACGCCCAGGTGGTGATTGCCGATGATCTTGCCGGACGGCCGGAGCTTGCCCACCAGCGGCCGTTCGCCGTCCAGCATGCGCCCCTTCTCATGCACCCAGTCGCGCCCGCCGAGGGCGCCCAGACGCGCATCGCTCTCGAACGCGGCGGCGATTCGCTCGACCCAGTCGGGCCGCGGCGCGGCATCGTCGTCGGTGATCGCGATCACGTCGCCATTGGCCGAGTCGAGGCCACGATTGAGCGCGGCGACCTGCCCCGGCGTCTCGACTAGCGCCACCGAAAGCGGCAGCGTGCCGACGACCGCCGGGTCACGCAGGCAGACATGCGTCGCGGTGTCGTCAGGACGCGCCACGACGACCACTTCGTCCGGGGCGCGCAATTGCTGTTGCAACGCGGCGAGGCAGCGCGCCAGGTCGCCCGGACGGCGAAAAGTGGGAACCAGTACCGTTACTTTCATCGCGTCATGCTCCTTATCGGGACTCCTCACGCACTCAGGTACTCCTGCACTGCGGCATAACTGCGGTCATAGCCGCCGCGGGCACGCTGCGGCATCGCATTGAAGATGCCGCCCTGCACATGCACGCCAGCCGCTTTCAGGCGCTTCAATGAATCGGCGATTTCGCCCTCGCTATGCACGCCCGAGCGGATCACGAAAAAGGTCGAGCCGGCGTAGCCGCCGATAATCGACGCGTCGGTCACGGCCAGCACCGGCGGCGTATCGATCAGGACTACGTCGTAACGCTTGGCGAGGCCCTCGAGGTACTGCGGCAGACGCGGCGACATCAGTAGCTCCGACGGATTCGGTGGGCGCCGGCCACAGGAGATGAAACTCAGGCCGTCAACACTGGTGGCGCGAATCGCCTCTTCCAGCGAGATCTGGCCGCTCAGCAGTTCGGACAGGCCGTTGTCCTGCGCGCCGCCGACATAGCGCTCGAGCGCGCCGCGCCGCATATCGCCGTCGATCATCAGCACGCGCTTGCCAGAATGCGCGAGCAGCACCGCGAGATTGACGGTCAGGAAGCTCTTGCCCACGCCGGGCATCGGGCCCGTCAGCATGACGATGCGATTGCGCGCATCCATCATCGTGAACTGCATCGAGGTGCGCAGACTGCGCAGGCTTTCGATGCAGACGTCCTTCGGCTTCGCATCGGCCAGCACCGAACGCAGCCGGTTGCCACCGCGCACGAACGAGTTCTCCAGCAACACCTGCTCGGCGGAGAGCGGCACGAGCCCATAGATCGGCAGGTGGAACATGCGCTCGACGCGTTCCGGATCGTCGATACCCTTCAACAGGTTGCGGCGCAGGAATACCAGGCCGGTGCCAACGATCAGGCCGAGAATGACCGCAGCCGAGAGGATCAGCACCTTCTTGGGCTTGACTGGCGTACCCGGACGCAGCGCCTCGTCGACGATATGAACGTTGCCGCCCGTGCCGACCCGCTGTACCGACAGCTCCTGGACGCGGTTGAGCAGCAGCACGTAGATGTCTTCGGCCACCTTGGCATCACGCTGCAACTGCACGGCCTTCACTTCCGTGGCAGGCAGATCGCGGAAGCGGTCGCTGTATTTGTCGCGCTGCGCTTCGAGTTCGGCCATCTGCTCGCGCGAGGCTTTGATCAGCGGATGTTCGTCGCCGTAACGCTCTTCGAGCGAAGCAATCTGCAGGCGCAGGGCGGAAATCTGCTGTTCGTAGGTGACGCTGCCCTCCAGATAGACCTTCGCTTCGTCACTCGCGTTGATCGAGCCAGACTGGCGCTGATACGCGGTAAGCGCGGCTTCCGCACGTTCGAGATCGCCCTTCAGACGCGGCTCCTCACTCTTGAGGAATTCGAGCATCTTGTTCGCGTCGCTCTGCTTCTCGGCTATATGCTGGCGCAGATACGACTCGGCAAGCGCGTTGGCGACCAGCGCGGCATGCGCCGGATCCTTGTCTTCCAGCGAGATCTCAATCACGCCGGTCTGCTTGCCCTGCTCTTCGACCTTGATCGCAGACTGAAACGCGGTGATCGCGTCGAGGTCGTTTGCGCGCATCACAGTGAACTGCGTGCCGGGACGGGCGACCAGCTTGTTGACCAGAATCGTCACACCGCCACCCTGCTCGGTTTGACCTGTCACGCCGCGCAACAGCAGCGTGCCGTCAGGCGCACGCAGTTCGTACTGCGTATCGGACAGCGTGGTCAGCACCATCTGCTTGCCTTCGAGCGCCGGCACGACCTCGACGGCGTCGACATCGGCGAGCTCACCGCCCCACGCATAGCTCGTGAGACCCAGCCACGGACGGGACGGCACGCCGGGTTTGGCGAGCCGCGCCGCGAGACTGCCGAGCAGCGGAATCGTCTTCGGTTCGACCGAGAAGTTCAGCTTGCACTGCTGAACCACCGGCCCGACAACGCCACGACTCTTGATGATCTCGATCTCGGCGTCGGTGGGCAGCGACGTCTGCGGGGTGGAAATCACCGCGCCCGTCTGCGTCTGCGTGAGAGCCTGCGAGGTGTTGTCGGACTCTTCCACGCGTACGTACGCATCGGCCGAATAAATCGGCTTCGCGACGAAGCAGTAGAGTGCCGCCATCGCGACGATCGTCACCGCGATGGCAATCAGCCACCAGATGTCGTCGAGAATCACCTGCAGCAATTGCCCGAGGACGACGTCCTCTTCTTCGGTCCTGGCCGGCAAGGCCATATGAGGATTCACTTGAGTGCTCACAATTCGATCCCGGTTGGGTCGCCTTGGGTCCTGCACTGCGCATTGTTTCGCACAGCCCAGGACCGTCGGCGGGTCAGGCGTCTAGTTGGTCATTTCTTTGATGTAGAACACCGACTGGATGGCCGGCAACACCTGCTGGATGATGCGGTTGAAGGTGGTTGAAAGGGCCGTGCCGACGTAGACCACATCCAGCGGCTGCAACTGGAACTGCGACGACAGCATGATGGCGTTCGGCTGCGTCATGTCGAGGCGATAGACTTCCGGCGTGGTCGGATGGTCCTTCATGCCGCGCAACACATAGATCTGACGCGGATTCGCATCGGTATCGAGAATGCCGGTGGCCTGCGTGAGCGCGTCGGCAATCGTCAGGCGTCCTCTTAACATCGAGACCGTCTGCGGGTTTTTCACCTCGCCCATCACGAACACGCGACTATCCTCCCGGTCCGGCACGTTGATGATGTCGCCGGCCTGCAGCATCACGTTCTGCCGCGTATCGCCCCGGTCGAGCAGGCTGTTGGCGTCGAGCACATACAGTTGCTTGTTGCGGGTCAGGCGCACGCGCTGGATATCCGCGATCGATGTGCTGCCGCCCGAGCGCGTGATCGCATCGACCAGCGTGAGCGGGACATCGCTGATCGCAAGCGGCCCGGGCAACTTCACTTCGCCCGTCACCTGCACCTTCTGGCTGCGGAACGACAGGACGCGCACATCCACCTGCGGATTGCGGATATACGGCACGAGGCGCGCCGCCAGTTCGCTGCGGATGTCGGTTACCGTCTTGCCGGCCGCCTGCATGCGCCCGACGAAGGGGAAGAAAATCGTCCCGTCGGACGCGACCGTCTGGCCGTACGGGTCAGCCTGACCCGGCAGAGCCGTGGTGTACGGCTGCTGCACGGCGCCCGCGAGCGTCTGCGTGGTGTTGTCGCCGGTCGACAGCGTGCTGCCGTTTGGTGTCGTGAGTTCGGGGTGGTCCCACACGGTAATGCCGAGGATGTCCTGCGGCGCCACGCGGTAGACGTACTGCGACGGATCGCTGTACTTGCCGGGCGGCAGTACCGTCTGCTGCGCCGCCGCTTGCTGCGCCTGGGCCATGACGAGATCGGCGTCGATCAGATGGACCGGATACGTTTCAGCCGGCTTGCCCGACGAGTCCTCCTTGAGGCTGGAGGTGTCGAGGTAATTGCCGGGTGCGGTGGCGCAGGCCGACAGAAAAGCCGTCAGCAAAAGAGCAACAGTGAAATTTCGTTTCAGCATATTTTGTTCAGCCATCCCATAACCAGGTGTTCGATGAGCACGAGGCTCTCGCGATACTCGGTTTCCGCGCCGCCGTGCGGGTCGACCACATCGGAGTCCTCCCACTGACCGAGCGGATAGACCTTGCCGCGCGAAACCGGATCGAGCGCCTCGACGTCCTTCACCTGGCGGCGTTCGGTCACGAGCACCAGATCCGCGTCGCGCAAGATCTGCCGGTTCAGACGCCGCGCGTGGTGGACGCCGGACGCCACGCCGCACTCGGCGAGCAGGCGCCGCATGACCGGGTCCATGCCGTAGCCGTCGACGGCGCGAATGCCCGCCGAATGAAACCTGATCGCACGCCGTGCATACCCTTCGGCCCCCTCGGCAGTGCGCTGACGTGCCTTGAACAGCATTTCGGCGGCCGGCGAACGGCAGACGTTGGCGTGACAGACAATCAGTACGTTAGCGAACATAGGCGGACTCCTTCGCTCACTCTCACTGTGTGGCGGCGGCGCCGGCCGGGCTAGCGACATGGCTCGCCACGGCCGCGTGCGCCGCACCATGGGCCGGTGTCTCCACCTGCGCATGCTGACGGCCGATGGCGTGATACTCAATGCCGAGTTCCTGCATGGCTTCCGGCTCATACAGGTTGCGGCCGTCGAAAATCAGCGGCGCTTTCAGGTGCTGTTTCAGGCTGCCGAAATCAGGACTCTTGAAGACTTTCCATTCCGTCAGGATCACCAGCGCGTCGGCGCCGCGCGCCACGTCCATTTCCTCGCTCTCGAACGTGAGCCGGGCATACTGTTGCGGCGCGTGTTGCAGATCGAGCGCGAAGACCCGCTTCGCTTCATCGACCGCCACCGGGTCGTAAGCCTTAACGCGTGCGCCGCGCTTGAGCAGTTCCGCAATCAGCGGACGGCTCGGCGCTTCGCGCATGTCGTCGGTGTTAGGCTTGAACGCGAGCCCCCATACGCCGAACGTCCGGCCCGACAGATCGTCGCCAAGGCGCGCGACGATCTTGTGCGCGAGAATCTTCTTCTGCGTTTCGTTGACGGCCTCGACGGCCTCCAGAATGCGCAGGCCCGCGTGGTGCTCGAGGGCCGTGTTGATCAGCGCCTGCACGTCCTTCGGGAAGCACGAACCGCCATAGCCGCAGCCTGCGTACAGGAAGTCGTAGCCGATCCGCGGGTCCGAGCCGATACCGCGACGCACGGCTTCTATATCCGCGCCCACGCAATCGGCCAGATTCGCCAGTTCGTTCATGAACGAGATACGCGTGGCCAGCATGGCGTTGGCGGCGTACTTGGTGAACTCGGCCGAGCGCACGTCCATATACAGCGTGCGTTCGCGGTTTCGGTTGAACGGCGCATAGACGCATTTCATCAGTTCGCGGGCTTTCTCGCCGGGCACGTCCTCGTCGCAGCCGAGCACGATCCTATCGGGCCGCGTGAAGT
>JBEKNG010000239.1:0-7855 GCA_049523075.1 Paraburkholderia sp. | reverse complement strand
CGCGTTTCTATGAAGGAAGCAGTGCAGCAAGGCGACGTCTTGCCTCAGCTCAACCTCAGCCATGCCGCCGTATTGCCGGGCAACTCGCCCGGCGTCTCCAGCGGCTCGCTCGATACCAGCAAAGCGCCCTGAGGCAACGCGATGGGCCGCATACCCAGATTGACCACCACGCGCAACGTGCCGTTGTCGAATACCAGCACGTTGGATGAGCTCGCAGATTGCCACTGCAATTGGCCAGTACCGAGCGCATAGTCGCGCCGCAATCGCAGAAGCTGCCGATACAGTTCCAGCGTCGACCCGCTCACGCCGTCCTGCCGGTCCACAGCATAGGGTGCGAAATTATCCGGCTGCGGCAACCAGCTTTTTTCGCAGGGACCAAAGCCGAACGAGGGCGCATCCGCCTTCCAGGGCAGCGGCACCCTGCAGCCATCGCGCCCGATCTCCGCACCCTGCGTGCGGAAAAACGCGGGATCCTGCCGGTAGCGTGCATCTAGCGTGGTGTGCTCGGGCAAACCCAGTTCCTCGCCCTGGTAGATGTAGGCTGACCCCGGCAGCGCGAGTGTCAGCAAAGCCGCGGCGCGGGCGCGGCGCAGTCCCAACGCTTCGTCCGGCTGCTCGCCGGTCGCGTCGATGCCCTTGGGGCGTGCGCCCGGCTTGCGCAGACCGAAGCGCGACGTGTGGCGTACGGAGTCGTGGTTGGACATCACCCAGGTCGTAGGCGCGCCGACCGCCGCCGATGCAGCCAACGAACTATCCACGACCGTCCGGATTTCCGCCGCGTTCCAGTGGGCGAGCAGGTAGTCGAAGTTGAACGCCTGCTGCATTTCATCGCCACGAATGTAGCGGACGAGCCGCGCCTGCGGCGCGATCCACGCTTCGGCCACCATCATCCGTTCACCAGGGTAGGTGTCCAGCAGGCGGCGCCAGCTACGGTAAATCTCGTGCACGCCCTCCTGATCCCACATCGGCCCCGGGTCGTCGTCGCCGCCCTCGGCACCCTCCACCATCGCGGCATGCCCCGCCCAGTCAGGCAGCCCCGGCGCCTTGATGAGGCCGTGCGCCACGTCGACCCGGAAGCCATCCACGCCACGGTCCAGCCAGAACCGCAGCACGTCTTCAAATTCCGCGCGGACCTCGGGGTGATCCCAGTTGAGGTCGGGCTGCTTGCGGTCGAACAGGTGCAAATACCACTGAGAGTCCCCCGGCGCTCGCGACCACGCGTTGCCGCCGAAAACGCTCTGCCAGTTATTCGGCGGTAAGTCGCCGTGCGGCCCCTTGCCGTCGCGAAACAGATAACGCGCCCGTTCGGCGCTGCCGGGCGGCGACTTCAGCGCCGCCTGGAACCAGGCGTGTTCGTTGGAGGTGTGATTGGGCACCAGATCGACGATCACCTTCATGCTGAGCGCGTGGGCCTGTTGCCGCATGCGCTCGAAGTCGTCCAGCGTGCCAAACAGAGGATCGACGAGCCGGTAGTCGGCTACGTCGTACCCGGCATCGGCCTGAGGGGAGCGATAGAACGGCGAGAGCCAGATTGCGTCGATGCCGAGGCGCGCGAGATAGGGCAGCCTGGAAGTGATGCCCGGCAGATCGCCGATGCCGTCGCCATCCGCGTCGGCGAAAGAGCGCGGGTAGATCTGGTAGATCACCGCGGTACGCCACCACTCAGTACCGACAAGAGCATCGGCCTCGGGAAGAGCGACTTCTTTCGTGCGCATATTCATTTTGCGTCCTCTTTTGGGTCTGCCGGGACAACAGGGCCTCATCCAGGCGGGCAACCCCAATTATGAGGGCCGATGCTGCCGAGAATCTATTGCGAGTGATACGAGTGTGTTGTCTATCGATCCCTGGTTAAGCGAGATCGTTCCCGCGGATTGGGTCGAAATGTGTTTGAAAGTAAGCGGGCGGGTTCAGGCTCGAGCGCCGTTGGGCGTAGAGCGGCTCTGGTACACGAAGCGGCAACAGAATTGTCGCGTTGTGTGTCGCGGGCGCTCCAGCAACGACTTACTGAACGAAAATTCGCGTACGCGGGATTTACACGTGCTTCCTTGAGCCGCTGTGCCGCTACTTCGGCCCGCTCCGAGGCCGGAGACGGATACGACGTCTGATTGCACTTGTCCCGCCTGGCAAAGACGGAGGTTTTTTATTGAGTGAATGGGGACGCATCAATGCGTGCAGGCGTACCTAAAGGATGTTTCATGCTGCACCGGAGCGCATTTGAGATACTGAAGGTTTGCTTCTTCCAGCGCCGGCCCTTCCACGGCCGGCCACGCATACCGTGGCAAAAATTTTGACGATTGAAGACGATCAAATCGTCGGACGCGACATTGTGGATACGCTCACTGGCGCCGGCTTTGATGTCGAGTGGGTCATGAGCGGACAGGACGGCATTGCGCGTGCGGTGCATGACGAGTTCGATGTCATCACGCTCGATCGCGTACTGCCCGGCATCGACGGGCTGACGATTCTGAAGACCCTTCGCGGCGTCGGCATTGAGACACCGGTGCTGATGATCAGCGCGTTGTCCGATGTCGACGAACGCGTGCGCGGACTGCTCGCAGGCGGTGACGACTATATTCCCAAGCCGTTTTCTGCCGAGGAAATGAAGGCGCGCATCGAGGTGCTGCTGCGCAGACGCGGACGCCGGCTGCAAGCCGCGTCTACCGTGCTGCGTGTCGACGATCTCGAGATCGACCTGATTGCCCGCACGGCGACACGAGGCGAGCATGCTGTCGCGCTACCGCCCGTCGAATTCAAACTACTCGAATACTTTGCCCGAAACTCCGGACAGATCCTGACCCGCACGATGATCTTCCAGTCCGTTTGGGACATGCATTTCGATCCGGGCACCAATCTGATCGAGGTGTACGTCGGTTTACTGCGCAGGAAGATCGATCTCCCAGGCATGCGGCCGTTGCTCAAGACCGTGCGCGGATCGGGCTACATGCTAGGGTGAGCCATGACAATGAGCTTGTGGCGCAGCACGATATTTCGTCTGCTGATGATCTATGCGCTGGTGTTCGCAGGCTCGGTCGTCGGGCTCGTGTGGATCAACTACTGGAACTCCGCGAACTACACGGCCAAGCAAGCCGATTACAACATCAACTGGCAGTTCCAGTATTTCGAAGCGTTGCCCCGTAACCTCATGCTCAGCCAGATCGATGCGCGCACCAGAACGAAGATACGCGTGCCGGTCAACTATTACGGTGTGTTTGCGCCCAACGGCCAGCACCTGACGGGCGACATTGCCAGGTGTCCTGTTGGCATCAAGCCCGACGGCGAGGGTATCTGGTTTCGGCCCGAGCTCAGGTCGCCAGGCGAGGAGCGTCCCATCTACATGCGCACCAGGGCGACGCGCCTGCCCAGCGGAGATTTGCTCGTGATTGCCCGCGACGTGGACGAAATGGCGCGCCTGCGCAGCTACATGCTGGGCGGCATTGCGTGGAGCGGGGCGATCGTGTTGCTGGGCGGGCTCGGTTTCGGCATCCTGTGTTCGGCGGTGCAGTTGCGGCGCATCAAGGAGATGCGCCGTCTCGCGCATTTGATCGCGCAAGGCAACCTCGATACGCGCTTGCCGGAGCGAGGCGGCGACGAGCTCGCGTGGCTCTCGCAGATCGTCAATCATATGCTTGACGAAATATCGCGCCTGATGAATGAGGTCAAAAGCGCGTGCGACGGAATTGCTCATGATTTGCGCACGCCGCTCATTCATATCCGCTCGTTGCTGGCGCGCATCGAGCCCGCAACGCTCAAGGATGAAGATGCGCAGCGCCTGGAGCGGGCTGCGCAGGAAACGGACGAGGTACTCACACGCTTCTCCGCGATACTTCGTATCTCGGAGATCGAAGTATTGCATCGCCGGGCTGCATTCAGCGATACGGAAATGCACGTCCTGTGCCGGCAGGTGGGCGAACTGTATGCGCCTGTTGCGGCCGCCCGGGACGTCGAGCTGAAACTGGATCTGCAACACGTGTTACCGGTGCGAGCCGATCATCCGTTGATGTTCGAAGCGCTCGTCAACATTGTCGATAACGCGATCAAGTTTGCGTCGCAGCAGGGCGTCGTGGTGATCAAGGCGCGGCAATGCGCGGAGGGGCCGCGCATCACGGTGTGCGACGACGGCCCTGGGATTCCTGCCGATGAGCGGCTTGCCGTGCTGCAACGTTTCTATCGCAGCGAGCGCACGCGTGACACGCCGGGGTCGGGGCTGGGGCTGTCGGTGGTGCAGGCGGTTGTCCATCTGCACGACTTCAGGCTCACGCTGGAGGACGCGAAGCCCGGTACCTGTGTCGCACTCGACTGCTGGCCTGAGCGGCACGGTCTATGAGGGGATGACGTCGTGCGCATCTTATGTGTGGGAGCCGGGGAGCGCGTCGAGTATCTGGTCGCCGCGCTGAGGGAGGCGAATCACAGCGTGTCGAGCATCGAGCGCGTTGTCGACGCGGCTTATCTGGTGGGGGCCGAACAAATCGACGCGGTGATTGCCCTTACCCTTGGGGACCCCGTGGAAGCCGTACGCGCAATGATTGCGCGGCCGGAGCATACGGTGCTGGTGATTATCGACACGCCGGGCGATCAGGACGCACGCATCGCCGCGCTCTACGCCGGCGCAGATGTGTGCTTTACCGGTCATTACGAGTACGCCGAGCTAGAGGCGCGTCTGCATGCGCTATGGCGCGAGTGCAGCTGGACCGATGCGGATACAGGAAGGACGGCTGCGTTGTCGGCTGCGGGCATGACGCTCTCTCGCGCTACGCGCAGTCTGATCAGTCCCGACGGTGCGATGCTTGCTTTGACACGGCGCGAATATCTGTTGATGGAGCGCTTGCTGCGCCATGCCGGTACCGTCGTGCAGCGCGATGATCTGCTCGCCTATGTGTTCGAAGATGGCGATGCGGATGCTGTTTCGCTGCAACGGCTGGTGTCGACGTTGCGGCGCCGGATACCGGAGTCCGGATGGCGCTTGCGACTGGATACGGTGCCGCGCGTCGGTTATCGCGTCGTTTTCAATGGAGAAGGCGCTTAGTGGCAGGCACTTACCGCGAATACAACGGGGGCCGATTCAAGCCGCCGCCATAAAGAAAAAAGGCTCTGGTTTCAAAACAACACCAACCAGAGCCCTTTCCTGATTTACCGATCGAGGAACGACTTGAGTCGATCCGCGCGGCTAGGATGCATCAGCTTGCGCATCGCCTTGCTTTCGATCTGGCGAATCCGCTCGCGCGTGACGTCGAACTGCTTGCCGACTTCTTCGAGCGTATGGTCCGACTTCGTATCGATACCATAACGCATGCGCAAAACCTTCGCTTCGCGCGGTGACAGCGAATCGAGCGCGTCGTCGATTGCAATGCGTAGGTCGGCCTGCACCGCAGCTTCCGCCGGCGATGTGGCCGAGGAGTCTTCGATCATGTCGCCCAGCGTGGCGTCGCCGTCTTCACCCATCGGCGTTTCCATCGACACCGGCTGACGGGCGATCTTCAGGATGCTACGCACCTTTTCTTCCGACAGATCCATCCGCGCAGCCAGCACGGACGGATGGGCTTCCTGGCCGGTCTGTTGGAGGATTTCGCGCGAAATGCGGTTCAGCTTGTTGATCGTCTCGATCATGTGCACCGGCACACGAATCGTGCGCGCCTGATCCGCCAGCGAACGTGTAACGGCCTGCCGCACCCACCACGTTGCGTACGTGGAGAACTTCCAGCCGCGACGGTATTCGAACTTGTCCACCGCTTTCATCAGACCGATGTTGCCCTCCTGAATCAGATCCAGGAACTGCATGCCTCGGTTGACGTATTTCTTCGCGATCGAGATCACGAGACGCAAATTCGCCTCGATCATTTCGCTCTTCGCCTTGCGCATCTTCGCTTCGGCGGCAACCATCTTGCGGTTGATTTCCTTCAACTGCTTCAACGGTAGCGCAACCGCTGCTTCGATGGCGATCAGCTTTTGCTGTTCGGCTTGAATGGCCGGCAAATTGCGCTCCAGCGCGGCACCGAACTCCTTGGACTTGGCGGCCATGCGCATGGTCCAATCCAGATCGGTCTCGTGGCCGGGGAACGACTCGATAAACAGCTCGCGCGGCATGCCGCTCTTTTCCAGCACAATTTGCTGGAGGCGCCGTTCAATCGCGCGAACTTGCGTGACCTGGTGGTGCACGTCGCCGCACAGGCGGTCGATCGTACGTGCCGTGAAGCGCAGCGCTGCGAGTTCTTGCTGGATGTCCTCGCGAGCGCGCAGGTGCGCCGCAGAAGACGAGCCGTCCTTCGCGTGAAGCGAGCTAACTTCTTCGAAACGCGTGCGCACGCGAGCGAAAATCTCGAGGCAGTCGCTGGTCAGCTTCTTCAGGCGGGCTTCGTCGACGGCGCTGGAGTCTGCGGCGATGTCGTCGTCGCCGTCACTGTCGTCGCCGTCGGCGACGTCCGTGTCGAGATCCGCGGCCGCATCAACGCTTTCATCCGCGACTTCTTCCGCGTTGGTGTTTTCGTTCAGACCGTCGACCAGTTCGTCGATGCGCAGTTCGCCGGCAGCGACTTGGTCGGCGCTAGCCAGAATGGCCGACACGGCCGACGGGCAGGCAGCAATCGCCTGCACCATTTCGTGCAGACCATCTTCGATACGCTTGGCAATCGCGATTTCGCCAGCACGGGTCAGCAGTTCCGTTGCACCCATTTCGCGCATGTACATGCGCACGGGGTCGGTGGTACGGCCGAATTCAGAGTCGACCGTCGACAGCGCAACTTCCGCTTCTTCGTCGGCCTGGTCGTCAGAGACGACCGGCGAGTTGGCGTTCAGCAGCAGCGCTTCAGCATCGGGTGCCGTCTCGTAGACCGCCACGCCCATGTCGTTGAAGGTGGCGACGATGGTTTCCATCGCCGCGGTTTGCGCGAAGTTGTCGGGCAGGTGATCGTTGATCTGCGCGTGCGTCAGGTAGCCGCGCTCCTTGCCCAACTGGATCAGCGCGCGCATCTGGCGTTGCTGCTCTTCGACTTGCTGCGACGTTTCGGCTGCAACCGGGATCGCTTTACCCGCGCCCTTGCCTTTGGCGGTTCGCCCGGGTGGGGCCTTGATTGAGTATCCGGCCGTGTTGTCTCCGGAATCATCCCGATCGAAAGGGTTCAATGTCTTCTCCTCGAAGGCTCCGCTATGAGGCGCAAGACGCGGCGCTCAGGCGTTTCGGCTAGGCCGCAACATCACCTGAGTGATACATGCGGCTGGTTTGTCTATGCTCGCAAAGAGCGAAAAGATTGGCCCGCTTGAAAGCGGGCCCATAGAGGCGCGCGAAATTCGCGCGGCCAGCGATTATATACGAACTTGGGGGCGAACTCTCGTCAGACCAGAGATATATATTCAAAAAAGGTCAAGTGGTGCGCGCCCTGGGGGGCAGATCATCCGTTTGACGGACTCCTCGCCGTTGCTCGGCTATGCTTCTCGCTGCTATATATAGGGGCGCTCTCGCCGTAAGACAAGGTGCCGCCGTGAGATACATACGAGGCGCGCGACGCATGCTCGTGGCACCGTTCGCTGCTCCTCGTGCCGCGTCCTGCGCGGACGGATCCTTGCGCCTCATCGCCCTCGTCTCCCTCATCTTATAGGTGAGGATGCAGCGAGACCTTCAACTTCATCAGCGCAGCAAGCGTCACAAGTGTTCGCCTCGCAGGTCGCACAAACTTTTTTCTCAAATACGCTTGACGTGCCCCAAGCCGCATTGCATAATTCGCCTCCCGTTTGATGGCGGACGCGCAGAAAGCAGAGCTTCTGGGCGAGAGTTCTTTAAAAATTAACAGCCGATAAGTGTGGGCGCTTGATGGCGACGCGAGGTGGATCTTTCGGGATCTGCCGATAAGCGAAAGTATCAAGT
>JBEKNG010000238.1:0-7859 GCA_049523075.1 Paraburkholderia sp. | reverse complement strand
TTCATCCTGATGCCCTCCGCGGCCCCGGCCGTTGCCGCGCCCCCCCGCGCAGGCGCATTTTTAGCGAAAGCCACCATGTCCGACACAGCCGTCACGCCTAGTACCGCGACTTTTGACCAGTTTGGCCTCGCGCCCGACATCCTGAAAGCCATCGTGGAGCAGGGCTACACCACGCCTACGCCGATCCAGGAGCAGGCGATCCCCGTCGTGCTGTCGGGTCGCGACGTCATGGGCGCCGCCCAGACCGGTACCGGCAAGACCGCCAGTTTTTCGCTGCCGATCATTCAACGGCTCCTGCAGCACGCGAGTACGAGCGCTTCACCGGCTCGCCACCCGGTGCGCGCGCTGATTCTCACGCCGACCCGCGAACTGGCCGACCAGGTTGCCGCCAACGTGCATGCTTACGCGAAGCATACGGCGCTGCGCAGCGCGGTGGTGTTCGGTGGCGTGGATATGAATCCGCAGTCCGAGCAATTGCGCCGCGGTGTGGAGATTCTGATCGCGACGCCTGGGCGTCTGCTTGATCACGTGCAGCAGAAGACGGCCAATCTGGGCCAGGTGCAGATGCTGGTGCTCGACGAAGCCGACCGCATGCTCGACATGGGCTTCCTGCCGGATTTGCAGCGCATTCTGAACCTGTTGCCGAAGGAACGTCAGACGCTGCTGTTTTCGGCGACTTTCTCCGGTGAGATCAAGAAGCTGGCCGCGACGTATCTGCGCAACCCGCAGACTATCGAAGTGGCGCGCAGCAATTCGACTGCCACCAATGTCACGCAGACGGTCTATGAAGTGGCCGAGGGCGACAAGACGGGTGCGGTGGTGCAACTGATTCGCGAGCGCGGTCTGAAGCAGGTGCTCGTGTTCTGTAACAGCAAGATCGGCGCGAGCCGCCTCGCGCGCAGCCTTGAGCGGGACGGCGTCGTGGCGACGGCGATTCACGGCGATCGCACGCAGAACGAGCGGATGCAGGCACTGGACGCGTTCAAGCGGGGTGAGATCGCGGCTTTGGTGGCAACGGATGTCGCGGCGCGTGGGCTCGATATTGTTGAGTTGCCGACTGTGATTAACTTCGATCTGCCGTTCAATGCGGAAGATTATGTGCATCGGATCGGGCGTACTGGACGTGCTGGTGCTTCTGGAGATGCGCTTTCGTTGTGCAGCCCGAATGAGCGGAAGCAGCTTGCCGATATTGAGAAGTTGATCAAACGGCCGCTTGATGTGCAACGGCTTACCGTGGATGTGCCTGTGCGGCACCATCATGAAGAGCGTAGCCCGCGGCGTGAGCGCGAAGGGCGCGATGAGCGGGCTGGCGGTCGTCGGCGTGCTTCTGGTTCGGGTGCTGCTGCTTCGTTTGAACGGCCGCATCACCATCGGCAAGCGCCTGTGGATGATTTCTTCTCCAAGCCGTATGAGCCGTCGCCTTCTAGTCGCAAGGCTGATGAAGTCGCCGATGTTGCTGTGACCAAAGTGGCTTCCAAGCAGCCGCTCGCTGCTCTACTTGGTGGGTTTGGGATGCCCAGGAAGAGTACTTCGTCCTGAGGTTTTGGCCTCCTCCGGGTGGGTTGGTGGGTGGGCTGTCGTCTTGGCCTTTCCTTGTATTGTTATTGGTCTATTAGCGTTGCCCCTGTGCGGGGCGGCACCTACTTTTCTTTGCCGGCCGCAAAGAAAAGTAGGCAAAAGAAAGCGGGCTCACACCGCTAGCTCGTAGGTGTCCACCTCCTGCATGAAGCCGGAGTGGTCCGAGAAGAGATCTGCTCTCGCACCACTCCACGTAGTGACACAGCACTCATCCGCTCCAGCGTGCGCTGCGCGCCGCCGATGGGTCTTTCTCCCCCCGGTCTGTGTTTTCACTTCCTTCTGCACCTCATGGTGGCCCCGCGCTGTGATCTCATCATTCGTCATTCCTCGCTCTGACTGGTCGCGGCGTTATTGCGCCACTTTCTCAACGCATTACTGTTTCACTCTCCGAGAGCCGAGAGCCGAGAGCCGAGAGCCGAGAGCCTCACCGCGTCAGCGGCCCCTCATTTGAAGCGTCTCGCCCAGGCTTTCGTTGCGGCGTCGTAGAACGCGTCCAGCGAGGTGTGCGTCTGCCCGCCCAAATTCACATCCAGGTTCAGGTGCCGCGCTGCCGCGTGCAGTGCGTCCAGTGGGTGGCTCGTGTCGAGCGCGGTCGCGCCGGTTTGTTTGCTTAACTTCTCGCCTTCGCTGTTCGTTACCACCGGAACATGCAGGTAAGCCGGCGTCGCTGCACCCAGGCAACGCTGCAAATAAATCTGGCGCGCCGTCGAGTCCAGCAGATCCGCGCCCCGCACAATGTGCGTAATGCCCGCGTCAGCGTCGTCTACGACCACCGCCAGTTGATACGCCCATTGATCGTCCGCTCGACGCAAAACGAAGTCGCCAACCTCAGTCGCCAGGTTCTGCGTCTGCAAACCCTGCCAGCGGTCGTCAAACGTGATCGTCGCAGAGCTTTGTTTAGTCGTTGCTGCCGCGTCCTCGGCAGTTTTCCCCGCAGCATCCAGGTCAGTACCCCGCGCAGTTTTTGCCGCGGCGCCAACCCCGATATCACTCGCCGCGTCCCACGTAGAGACCCCTCCTGCGTTCTTCCCATCATCCCCATCCGGTACGCGCAGCCGCCATGCGCGCGCGGGTTTGCCGTGCAGGCCGTTGCGGCATGTGCCTGGGTAGGCAAGGGTTGTGTTGCGGGCGTGGGTGTTCAGCAGCGAATCACTGATCTCTTTGCGCGTGCAGCCGCACGGATATGTAAGGCCCGCGCCTCGCAGCTGGTCCAGCGCCTGCTGGTAACGCGCGGTGCGCTCGCTTTGCCAGATGGGCGGCTCGTCTGCCCGTAGGCCGAACTGGTCGAGCGTCGCCAGGATGTCCTCGGCTGCGCCAGGCACCGTGCGGGGTCCGTCGATGTCCTCGATTCGGACCAGCCACGTGCCATCATGCGCGCGTGCGTCCAGCCAGCTCGCAAGTGCGCCGACGAGCGAGCCAAAATGCAATGGTCCCGTAGGGGACGGGGCAAAACGGCCGCGGTAGCTCATGTTCTGGTTCTCGATCCAGCACCATTCTCGGTCTTGCCACGACGCTTGCGCGTTGCCGCCGGTGATTCGGGGGCCTTCATGCAGATTGTCGGCTCACTTATTGGGAGACGTGTCGCGCCGCGTATCGAATCACGCATGGGATCGTCATCTACGCACGAATCAACGTAGGAATTCGTGCACCGGAGCCGCCACGGCCATCACGCCGCCCGCGCAGCGTTTCGCTCCGGATGGCACTCGGGGCACGTTTTGCCGGGGACGTACAGCGGCGACTGCTGAGCCTCCGGGCTCACCACCGCGCGGCAGCCGAAGCATTGCGCCGTCGCGGTTTGCTTCAGTTCGGGATCGAGCGCAGTGCGGTAGTCGAATACGAAGCACTCGCCGTGGTAATGCGCGCCACCCACTTCCTCGAAATACTTCAGGATGCCGCCTTCGAGCTGGTACACATTCTCGATGCCCACTTCCTTCATGTGGATCGCCGCCTTCTCGCAACGAATCCCGCCCGTGCAGAAGGACACCACCGTCTTGCCTTCCAGGTCTGCACGGTTCTGCTCGATCACAGCCGGAAATTCGCTGAATTTCGTAATGCGGTAGTCAAGCGCGTCTTCGAACGAGCCGACGTCCACTTCAAACGCATTACGCGTGTCCAGCATCACTACCGGCCGGCCTTCGTCGTCGTGGCCGCGGTCGAGCCAGGCCTTGAGCGTAGGCGCGTCCACGGACGGCGCGCGGCCCAGTTCGGGGCGGATCGCCGGTTTCTTCATCGTGATGATCTCGCGCTTGAGCTTCACCAGCATGCGCCGGAACGGTTGCTTCTCAGACACGCTCTCCTTGAACTGCAGGTTCGCGAACTTGCCTTCGAACAGTGGATCGTGGCGGATGTACTCCATAAACCCACGCGCGGCTTCCGGCGTGCCTGCGACGAACAGGTTGATGCCCTCCGGCGCGAGCAGGATCGTGCCGCGCAGACCGAGGGCGTTGCACCGCTCAGTGACGAGCGGGCGCCATTCGGCAGTGGCTTCGAGGGTCGCGAATTGATAGGCGGCGAGGTTGACGATGCTCATGATGGTCCAGCGGTAAAGTGGCCGGCGACGCAGCAAACAGCGCACGCGGCGCAAGGTGGCCGCGCGAGTGGCGCGGCCACGGCAAACAGGGCGAAACCCGTATTATCGCTCAACCGGCCGGATTGCCCGAGTCGGCCGAATGGTTATCTGGTTGCGGCAGCGCAAGAGGTCGGCGAATTGCCCCAGGCACGCCGCACTTCGTTACGGGCAAGCGGCGCGTCGCCCGGGGCTCGCGGCCTATGCAAAGGGTCGGCACCACAAAGGGCAGGCACCGCAAAGGGTAGGCACCGCGCCAGCCACCTCCTGGCCAGATGGCTAACGCGCCGGGTTCGACTAAAATCTTCGGGAGGGTGGAGTTACAATGACGCCCATGTCAGATCCTCGCTTCGTTCATCTCCGCGTTCACTCCGAATTCTCGATTGCCGATGGCATCGTGCGCCTTGACGACATCGTCGCGGCGGCGGCCAAAGACGGTCAGGGCGCGCTCGCGCTCACCGACCTCGGCAACGCCTTTGGCCTCGTCCGTTTCTATAAGGAAGCCCGCAGCAAAGGGGTCAAACCCATTGCTGGCTGCGACGTCTGGATCACCAATCCAGATGATCGCGACAAGCCTTCGCGCCTGCTGCTGCTGGTCAAGGACAAACGCGGCTACCTGAATCTGTGCGAATTGCTGACCAAAGCGTGGCTCACGAATCAATACCGCGGGCGCGCAGAGGTTGAAGCCGGCTGGCTCGAAACCGGCCTGGGTGAGGGCTTGCTAGCGCTCTCCGGCGCGCAGCAAGGCGATATCGGTATGGCGCTTGCCGCCGGTAACGAAGAAGCGGCCAGGCGCAACGCGCAACACTGGGCTAAGGTTTTCCACAACGGTTTCTATATTGAGTTGCAGCGCTGCGGTCAGCCGGGCGGTGAGGCGTACGTGCAACAGGCGGTGACGCTGGCGGCGTCGCTGAAACTGCCGGTGGTCGCCACGCACCCGTTACAGTTCATGACGCCCGACGACTTCACCGCGCACGAAGCGCGCGTGTGTATCTCGGAAGGCGACATGCTCGCGAATCCGCGTCGCCAGAAGCGCTTCACGACCGAGCAATATTTCCGCACGCAAGAGGAAATGACCGCGCTGTTCGCGGACATTCCGTCGGCGCTTGCCAATACGGTCGAAATCGCCCGTCGTTGCAATCTCACGCTCGAACTCGGCAAGCCGAAGCTACCGCTGTTCCCCACACCGGACGGCATGTCGCTCGACGACTATCTGGTGCATCTGTCCAAGGAAGGCCTGGAAAAGCGCCTCGAGCAGTTGTACCCGAATGAGGCGGAGCGCGAAGCACAGCGTGAGACGTACTACAAGCGCCTCGAATTCGAGTGCGGCACGATCATCAAGATGGGCTTCCCCGGCTACTTCCTGATCGTGGCGGACTTCATTAACTGGGCGAAAAACAACGGCGTGCCGGTTGGGCCGGGGCGGGGCTCTGGCGCGGGTTCGCTGGTCGCGTACGCACTCGGCGTGACTGACCTCGATCCGCTGCGCTACAACCTGCTGTTCGAACGTTTCCTGAATCCGGAACGGGTGTCGATGCCTGACTTCGACATCGACTTCTGCCAGCACGGCCGTGACCGCGTCATTCAGTACGTGAAGGAAAAGTATGGTGCGGACGCGGTGTCGCAGATCGCCACCTTCGGTACGATGGCCGCGAAGGCGGCCGTGCGCGATATCGGCCGCGTGCTAGACCTCGGCTACATGTTTACGGACGGCATCGCCAAGCTGATTCCGTTCAAGCCCGGCAAGCACGTCACCATTGCCGACGCGATGAAGGAGGAGCCGCTCTTACAGGAGCGCTTCGATAACGAAGACGAAGTGCATCAGCTGATCGAACTGGCGCAGCGCGTCGAGGGCTTGACGCGTAACGTCGGCATGCACGCGGGCGGCGTGCTGATCGCGCCCGGCAAGCTGACCGACTTCTGCCCGCTCTATACGCAGGGTGACGAAAGCGGCGTCGTGAGCCAGTACGACAAGGACGACGTCGAAGCGGTCGGCCTCGTGAAGTTCGACTTTTTGGGTCTGACCACGCTGACGATCCTCGACTGGGCCGAGCGCTACATCCGCCGTCTCGATCCGTCGAAGCAGGACTGGTCGCTCGCGCAAGTGCCGCTCGACGATCCGGCGTCGTTCTCGATCCTCAAGAAGGCCAACACGGTCGCTGTGTTCCAGCTGGAAAGCCGCGGCATGCAGGGCATGCTGAAAGACGCGCAGCCCGACCGCTTCGAGGACATCATCGCGCTCGTGGCGTTGTATCGTCCGGGCCCGATGGACCTGATCCCGAGCTTTTGCGCGCGTAAGCACGGCCGCGAGGTGGTGGAGTATCCCGATCCGCGCGTCGAGCCCATCCTGAAAGAGACCTACGGCATCATGGTCTATCAGGAGCAGGTGATGCAGATGGCACAGATCATCGGCGGTTACTCGCTCGGCGGCGCCGACTTGCTGCGTCGCGCGATGGGTAAGAAGAAGGCCGAAGAGATGGCCGAGCACCGCGCGTTGTTCCGCGACGGTGCGGCGAAGAACGGCCTGACCGGCGAGAAGGCCGACGAAATCTTCGACTTGATGGAGAAGTTCGCTGGCTACGGCTTCAACAAGTCGCACGCCGCCGCGTATGCGCTGCTCGCGTACCACACCGCGTGGCTGAAGGCGCACCATCCGGCCGAATTCATGGCAGCGAATATGTCGCTCGCCATGGACGATACCGACAAGGTCAAGATTCTGTTCGAAGATTGCATCACGAACGGGATGAAGGTTCTGCCGCCGGACGTCAATCAATCGGCGTATCGCTTCGAGCCAGTGGCGGAAGCCGACGGCAAGCGTTCGAAGACGATCCGCTATGGTCTTGGCGCCATCAAGGGCAGCGGGCAGAACGCGATCGAAGAAATCCTGCGGGCGCGCGAAGAAGGTCCGTTTATCGACCTGTTCGACTTCTGCAATCGCATCGACCGCCGCGTGGTCAATCGCCGTACGGTCGAAGCGTTGATCCGCGCCGGTGCGTTCGACGCGTTGCATGCGAATCGCGCGCAGTTGATCGCGTCGGTTTCGCTCGCCATGGAGGCTGCCGACCAGGCGAGCGCCAACGCGATGCAGGCGGGCCTGTTCGACATGGGCGACGCGCCGTCGCAAGGCCACGAACTGGTCGACGAGCCCGAATGGCCCGAAAAGAAGAAGCTGCAGGAAGAGAAGGGCGCGCTTGGTTTCTACCTGTCGGGTCACCTGTTCGACGCCTACAAGAACGAAGTACGCCGCTTCGCGCGCCAGAAGATCGGCGAGATGAAGGAGGGCCGCGACAAGCTGATTGCGGGCGTGATCGCCTCGCTGCGCACGCAGATGACCCAGCGCGGCAAAATGCTGATCGCGCTGCTTGATGACGGCACCGGTCAGTGCGAAGTGACGGTCTTCAACGAGACGTTCGAAGCCCACAAGCAACTCTTCAAGGAAGACGAACTGCTGGTGGTGCAGGGGCAGGCGCGTAACGATGCGTTCACCGGTGGCATTCGCTTCACGGTCGACACCGTGATGGATCTCGGCCGCGCGCGTTGCCGATATGCGGAAGCTGTGAAGGTGCAGATGAACGGCAATGCCGATGCGCTTGCGCTGCGTCGCGTGCTGGAGGCGCACAGTGCCGGTGCGGATGAACCACAGGCTGCGCAAGCACCTGCAGCGCCAGCGCGGGGCGGCGGTGGCGGTGGCCGCAACGGAGGAGGCTTCGGCGGA
>JBEKNG010000237.1:0-7860 GCA_049523075.1 Paraburkholderia sp. | reverse complement strand
CCAAGGTTTCAAGTTGTAACCAAATCTGCGCCCAACCTGTGGCTACATAGCGCGCGGGCAGGGTCAGAGCGGGCCAAAGCCCGATTTGTCAGGGAAACGTGGGGAGGGTGCGGCGCTGCGAGTCGGCGCGCTTCGCGCAGCTTTTACCGATAGTTACAAACCATCAACCTGTCGAGGCTATCGGACGACGAGGCGTGGCCCAATAAGCAACGCCCGGCAGGATGTGCCGGGCGTTGGGTCCCACTAGTTGAGCCGTTGTGTGACGTAGTGGCCGTAGTGGCCGCTGTGTCCACTATGGCCGCTGCGGCCAGCGCGATCAGTCTTCGCGGCGCAGATGCGGGAACAGGATGACGTCGCGGATGCTCGGGCTATCAGTCAGGAGCATGACGAGACGGTCGATCCCGATGCCGCAACCGCCTGCCGGCGGCATGCCGTACTCGAGCGCGCGGATGTAGTCGGCGTCGTAGAACATGGCTTCTTCGTCGCCGGCGTCCTTCTGGTCCACTTGCTTCTTGAAGCGGGCAGCCTGGTCTTCCGGATCGTTCAGCTCCGAGAAACCATTGGCGATTTCGCGGCCCGTGATGAACAGCTCAAAGCGTTCGGTGATACCCGCCACCTTGTCCGACGCGCGCGCCAGCGGCGACACTTCAATCGGATAGTCGATGATGTAGGTCGGCTCCCACAGTTGCGATTCGGCGGTCTCTTCGAACAGCGCCAGTTGCAGCGCGCCGACACCCGCGTTCAGGAACTGCGGCTGCGAGGCATCGACGCCGAACTTCTTCAGTTCGGGGCGCAGGAACGCTGCGTCGGCGAGTTGCGCGTCGGTGTATTGCGGGGCGTACTTCTGGATGGCCTGGGTGATCGTCAGGCGATGAAATGGCTTCGAGAGATCCAGCTCGCGGCCCTGGTAGCTGATCGTCGCCGTGCCGAGCGAATCGATCGCAGCCTGGCGGATCAGTTGTTCGGTGAAGTCCATCAGCCACTGGTAGTCGGTGTACGCGGCGTAGAACTCGATCATCGTGAATTCCGGATTGTGGCGCACCGAGACGCCCTCGTTACGGAAATTCCGGTTGATCTCGAACACGCGCTCGAAGCCGCCCACCACCAGACGCTTCAGGTACAGCTCCGGCGCGATACGCAGGAACATCTGCATGTCGAGCGCGTTGTGGTGCGTGACAAACGGCTTCGCCGCCGCGCCGCCGGGGATCGCGTGCAGCATTGGCGTTTCGACTTCCATGAAGTCGGCTTCGGCCATGAACTTGCGGATCGACGACACGGCCTTGGTGCGCGCCACGAAGGTCTTGCGCGTTTCCGGCGTGACGATCAGGTCGACATAACGCTGGCGGTACTTCATTTCCTGATCGGCGAGGCCGTGGAACTTGTCCGGCAGGGGACGCAGCGACTTCGACAGCAGGCGCAGTTCGGTACAACGCACCGACAGTTCGCCCTTGTTAGTACGGAACAGCACACCGCGCGCCGCGACAATGTCGCCCATGTCCCACTTCTTGAACGCGTCGTAAGTTTCCTGCCCGACGTCAGTCGGCGTGATGAAGAACTGGATCTGTCCCGAACCGTCGCGCACGGTGGCGAAGCTCGCCTTGCCCATGACGCGCTTCAACATCATGCGGCCGGCCACGGCGACCTGGAGCGGATTCGCTTCGAGCGTTTCCTTGTCAGCCGCGGCGTATTGCGATTGCAGATCTTCGGCGTGATGCGTGGGGCGGAAATCGTTCGGGTAAGCGACGCCCTGTTCACGCAGCTCGCGCAGCTTTTCGCGGCGCTCGGCGATGATCTTGTTTTCGTCCCCCTCGGGCGCGGCGTTCGTCTGGATCGGTTCGGTCATGATGGGTCGGTATTCGGGGTGGCCTTCGTGCGGGTGGGCCGCACGAGGTTGCCTGCCGGTCAGAAATCGGACTGCAACAGGCGGTCAAAAGATGCGGCGCGGCATACCTCGCCGCGCCGGATGCGCTAGGTTGCGTCGCCTTTAGATGCCCTGTTTCAGGCTGGCGCTAATGAACGGGTCGAGGTCGCCATCGAGCACGCTCTTGGTATTGCTGATTTCGACGTTGGTACGCAGATCCTTGATGCGGCTGTTGTCCAGCACGTACGAACGGATCTGATGACCCCAGCCCACATCGGTCTTACCGGCTTCGAGCTTGTCCTGCTCGGCCTGACGTTTACGGATTTCCGCTTCGTACAGGCGCGATTTCAGCATGGCCATGGCTTCGGCGCGGTTGCGGTGCTGCGAGCGGTCGTTCTGGCACTGCACGACGATGCCCGATGGCATGTGCGTAATCCGCACCGCGGAGTCGGTCTTGTTGATGTGCTGACCGCCGGCGCCGGACGCGCGGTACGTGTCGATACGCAGATCGGCCGGGTTGATGTCCACTTCGATCGAGTCGTCGATCTCCGGGTACACGAACACCGACGAGAACGACGTATGGCGGCCGCCCGACGAGTCGAACGGCGACTTGCGCACGAGGCGGTGCACGCCGGTTTCGGTGCGCAGGAAGCCGTAGGCGTATTCGCCTTCGATCTTGATGGTGGCGTTCTTGATGCCTGCGACATCGCCGTCGGTCTGTTCCAGCACTTCGGTCTTGAAACCCTTGCGCTCGCAGTAGCGCAGGTACTGGCGCAGCAGCATCGAGGCCCAGTCGCACGCTTCGGTGCCGCCGGCGCCTGCCTGAATGTCGAGGAACGCGTTGTTGGGATCGGCCGCGTTCGAGAACATGCGGCGGAATTCCATGTCGGCCACGCGGCTTTCCAGACCGGCTGCATCGCTTTCGCAGGCGACGAGGGTTTCCTCGTCATCCTCTTCGCGTGCCATGCCGAACAGGTCCTGCGCGTCGCGCAGGTCGTTGTCGAGCGAGGTGAGCTTGCCGACGACGTCGTCGAGCAGCTTCTTTTCCCGGCCGAGGGCCTGAGCGTGCTTCGAGTCGTTCCAGACGTTCGGGTCTTCGAGTTCCCGGTTGACTTCGATTAGACGCAGTGCTTTGTCGTCGTAGTCAAAGATACCCCCGTAGCTCGCCTGCGCGACGGCGCAGGTCGGCCAGAGAGGCTTCGATCGCGTTGAGACGTTCCGCTTCCATGTCGATCTTTTATAGCTTCGTAAAAAGGGGAAATTATAGCCGATCGAGGCTAGCCGCCGGAGGCTAATGCGCGTTTCCGGCGGCTGTTTGGGGCGGTTTTGCGGGGATTTCGAGCGGTTTTCGCGGCTGAGGCGCGAGGTGAGACGAACCTCGCCGCCGCTCAACTCATCGCATGCTCGACGATCAATTGCACGCGTGAGACGCCGTTCCACGTATCGCTTGCGAGCCGGTAAGCGATGGTCGTGCGGTTGGGCAGCGAATCGGTGTGATTGAACCAGATCGCGTTGAAACGCTGCCGGCCGCGCAGCAGTTGCAGCTTCAGATGCTTGTCCTTTACCAGCGCCTGCGAGGCGACCTCGAATTCTCCCGAGAACACTGGCGCCGGAAAGCCCTGGCCCCAGACGGCGGCGTCGAGCATCTCGACGAATTGCGGCGTGAAATAGGCCTCTTCGAGATCACCGTCGGTTTCGACGACGCGCGCTAGCGCGTCAGCCGAGAGCCATTCGCGACCGACTGCTTCGAAGGCTGCCATGAAGCGCGGCACGTCCGAGGCGGCAAGCGTCATGCCCGCGGCCATGGCGTGGCCGCCGAACTTGACGATCATGCCGGGTTCGCGTTTTGAGATCAGGTCGAGCGCGTCGCGCAGATGGAAGCCCGCAATCGATCGGCCTGAGCCTTTGACGAGGACGCCGGTTTCATCAGCCGGTGCGAAGGTAAACGCGGGCCGGTGGAATTTTTCCTTGAGCCGTCCCGCGACGATGCCGATCACGCCCTGATGCCAGGTCGAGTTGAAGAGCACGATGGTGGCTGAGCCGGCTGGATCGACCGTCGACAGATCTTCGAGTGCCTGTTGCTGCATGCCGGCTTCGATCTCGCGCCGCTCGCGGTTGATCGCGTCGAGCTGCTGCGCGAGCTCCCACGCACGGCCGATGTCATCCGTTGTGAGGCATTCGATCCCGAGCGACATATCCGAGAGCCGGCCAGCTGCGTTCAGCCGCGGGCCGAGTGCGAAGCCCAGATCGAAGCCGGAGGCGTTGCGGGCATCGCGCGCCGCGGCGCGAAACAGGGCCGCAATGCCCGGCTGCATCTTGCCCTTGCGGATGCGTTGCAGACCTTGGGCGACCAGCACGCGGTTGTTGCCGTCGAGCTTGACGACATCCGCTACCGTGCCGAGTGCGACCAGATCGAGCAGGCCATCCAGGCGAGGTTCGGGGCGCGCGTCGCTAAACGCGCCGCGCTTGCGCAGTTCGGCGCGCAGTGCGAGCAGCACATAGAACATTACGCCGACCCCGGCGATGCACTTGCTCGGAAAGCTGCAGCCTGGCTGGTTCGGGTTGACGATGGCGCGGGCGGCGGGCAGGTCGTCGCCGGGCAAGTGGTGATCGGTCACCAGCACGTCGATGCCGAGCGCGTTGGCCGCTGCCACGCCGTCGACGCTCGCGATGCCGTTGTCCACCGTGATCAGGAGGTCCGGCTTGCCCGCTGCGCCACGGGCGGCCAGTGCGACGATCTCGGGCGTAAGGCCGTAGCCATACTCGAAACGGTTCGGCACCAGATACTCGATCTGGCCACCGAACATA
This sequence comes from Paraburkholderia sp., assembly GCA_049523075.1. Taxonomy (GTDB): domain Bacteria; phylum Pseudomonadota; class Gammaproteobacteria; order Burkholderiales; family Burkholderiaceae; genus Paraburkholderia. The sequence continues at coordinate 3,191 of JBEKNG010000237.1, read as the reverse complement.
CGCAGACCGCGCACGGCCACGGCGCAGGCGGTGGCGCCGTCGCAGTCGTAATCGGCTACGACCAGCATGCGGCGCTTGCCCTGAATCGCGTCGGCGAGCAGCGCCGCGGCATCTTCGCAACCCTTAAGACCCGCGGGCGGCACGAGCCGCGCGAGGCCTGTTTCGATTTCATCTGGCAGGCAGACACCGCGCGATGCGTACAGACGGGCCAGTACCGGATGCAAGCCGTGACGGGTCAACACTTCGGCGTCGACGGGAGAGCAGGCGCGCGTAACGATTCGAGTCATGCAGAAAGGCCGGAAAACATGCGATGGAAGATTCGCGGAGTGATGTGCTGGGTCATTCGCTTGATCATTCTCGGCATCATTCGATAAAAAGCGAGGCGAGCAGACGACGCCGCCAGAACTTGCGCAGATCGCCGCGCGTGATGGTGAGCGTCACCGAGCCGGTATCGCCACATAGCGTGAGGCCGAGTTCGCCGAGTTGTCCTGCCTGCAAGGCGGCGAGGGCGGGGGCGAACCAGTCGGTCTCGAGCGCGGCGAACGCCTCGTTCCAGCGGGCCCAGTCCTGCTCGATGTAGGGCGCGGAAAACGGATCCAGCTCGACCAGCGTGGTTGCTGTGACCTGATTGCCGCCATGGGCGCCGCTTCTTGCGCCATTCGCGCCCGGCGTCAGGGCCGCAAAGGAAGAGGGCGGCGCGCCGATCTCGACTCCAGCGGTGAGCGCGAGGCCGCGCGTGGCCGCTGCATCCGACAACACGCGGATAAACGGACTTTTCACCGGTTGCGCCGCGCCTTGTGCGTGAAACCAGATGGAGTTGACCGAGGGCAGCCCGCGCGCTTCGCGTGCCTCGTTGACCGGATGCTCGAACCACGCCATCTGTACTTCGTTCTGCAGTTTCATCCACGCGCGCGAGCGTTCGCCGGTGTGGGCCTCGTGCGGCAGCCAGATCTCGATGTTGCGGCCGCTGGCGCGCAACGGCGAGGCGCCAGCCAACGTGCCGAAGGCGTCGCTTGCGAGGTACCAGCGGGAAGGCTTGGGCGCTTCGATGCGCACGCCGAGCTCTTCGATCAACGGCCGGGCTACGTCGAGCAGCGTTGAGGCTTCATCGTCGGTCAGCGCAAGCGAAGCCGGATCGATCAGCACCAGATGATCGTGCGCAATGCGCACGTGCACCGGCTGCACGCACGCCCAGGTCGACGTGCCGGGCTCGCCGCCATCGGCGCGTAGCATGTAGGGTGCGAGCGGCGCCTCGTCTGCGGCCCCTGCGCCGCTTGCCACCGTGCCGAACTGGCGGGCCACCCAGCGCTCGTGTGGCAGCGTGCGCTGGAAGTCTTCGCCGATCACCCGCTCGACCAGCGTCGCCCGGGCGAGCAGCTTGTCGAGGGCGGGGCTTTGGATGTCATACAGCGCGGTGGACGCCTCGGCTGCGGCGGGCAGCGCGAAGGGCAGGAGGAGATGAAGACGGTTGGCGTGCATGATGCTGCGCATTGTATGGCAAACTTCGCGCTTGATCGGTGGTAGATGCGGCGAGGCCGGTGCTGCGCCCGAATCCGCGAATGGAAGCGGTACCACAGCCGGCAGGTCTGCTGGAAGCTTGTGCCCCGCCGGAACCATCCGCCCCCGATCCGACACCAACGGTCACGACCCTCAGGCTGCATGAGCGCGGGATTGCCGCCGCTATGCGCTGCAACAGGCCACGGCAAAGCCGTGGCCTGTTGCAGCAAGCCCCCGGCACGAGGCCGAAGAACGCAGAAAAGGATTCGCTTGAAATTTCCCTACGAATGGACAATTGGCTGGCGTTACACCCGCGCTGGCAAACGCACGACCGGTAACGGCTTCATTTCGTTCATCGCGCTCGTTTCGATGTCGGGCATCGCGCTCGGCGTCGCGGCGCTGATCGTCGTGCTGTCGGTGATGAACGGCTTCCAGAAAGAGGTGCGCGACCGCATGTTGTCGGTGCTTGCGCACGTCGAAATTTTTTCGCCGACTGGCTCGATGCCGGATTGGCAATTGACGGCCAAGGAAGCTCGCCAGAACAAGGAAGTGATCGGTGCGGCCCCGTATGTCGACGCGCAGGCGTTGCTGACGCGCCAGGACGCCGTGAGCGGCGTCGCGCTGCGCGGCGTCGATCCGGCGCTCGAGCCGCAGGTCTCCGATATCTACAAGGAAATGAAAGGCGGCCAGTTGACCGACCTGAAGCCTGGTGACTTCGGCATTGTGCTCGGCACGGATCTGGCGGCTAACCTGGGGGTGATGGTCGGCGACAAGATCACGCTGGTGGCGCCCGAAGGCACCATCACGCCTGCCGGAATGCTGCCGCGTCTCAAGCAGTTTACGGTGGTGGGCATCTTCGAGTCGGGGCACTACGAATATGACAGTACGCTCGCGCTGATCAACATTCAGGATGCGCAGGTACTGTTCCGCTTGCCCGCGCCGACGGGCGTGCGCTTGCGCCTGAAAGACATGCAGCGCGCACCGGAGGTCGCGCACCAGTTGGCGCACACCCTCTCGGGCGACCTCTATATCCGCGACTGGACCCAGCAGAACAAGACCTGGTTCTCGGCGGTGCAGATCGAAAAGCGCATGATGTTCATTATCCTGACGCTGATCATCGCGGTGGCGGCGTTCAATCTGGTGTCGTCGCTGGTGATGACGGTCACCAACAAGCAGGCGGACATCGCGATTCTGCGCACGCTTGGTGCTCACCCCAGCTCGATCATGAAGATCTTCGTCGTGCAGGGCGTGACGATCGGCTTTATCGGCACAGCCACGGGGGTGGTGTTCGGTTGCCTGATCGCGTGGAGCATTCCATGGCTCGTGCCGATGATCGAGCACCTGCTCGGCGTGCAGTTCCTGCCGCCGTCGGTGTATTTCATCAGCGAGCTGCCGTCGGAGCTGGTGCCGGGCGATGTGGCCAGGATCGGCGTGATCGCCTTCGTGCTGGCCTCGCTGGCCACGCTGTATCCGAGCTGGCGTGGTGCCAAGGTCCGTCCTGCTGAGGCGCTGCGCTATGAATGATCGTTCGATTCCTCAACCTATGTCCTCAGACAGCGCGCTGCATCCGTACGTCCTCGAAGCGACCGGTATCTCGAAGTCGTTCGTGCAGGGCGGCCTGAACGTGCAGGTGCTCAACAACACGCAACTGTCGGTGCGTCGCGGCGAGAAGCTTGCGATCGTCGGCGCGTCGG
>JBEKNG010000236.1:0-7880 GCA_049523075.1 Paraburkholderia sp. | reverse complement strand
TGCCCGTGCCAATCACCGCCCTACCCTCGCTCCAGGCTTCCAGATCCGCGGGCGTGGCTTCAGCGCGCGAGGTGGGATTGGAAAGCGGGAAGATCACAGGCCGCGAATTGTGTTCGGCCATCGCACGAACCACCGGTTCGGAAAAGGCCCCGGCCTGCCCCGACACGCCAATCAGTACCGTGGGTTTCGCATTGCGTACGACGTCCAGCAACGCGACCCTGTCCGGATGATCGAGCGTCCAATTGGCGATGGCCGCCTTGTCCTGCAGGAACGGCTGCTGAAACGAGGCGATACCATCCATCCCGTCCACCAGCAAGCCATCGCGATCGACCATGAAAAAGCGTTTACCCGCTTCGCTATCGGCGAGGCCCGCATCGGTCATGGCCTTGCGGATGAGACTCGCAATGCCGCAGCCGGCCGAGCCCGCGCCCATCACGGCAATGCGCTGTTCCGTGAGCGGCACGCCCGTCACGTTGATCGCCGACAGCAGCGTGCCTGTCGCCACCGCGGCCGTGCCCTGCACATCGTCGTTGAAAGTACACAGACGGTCGCGATAACGTTCGAGCATGCGCGTCGCGTTGTTCTTGGCGAAATCCTCCCACTGCAGCAACACGTGCGGCCAACGCTTCGCGACGGCGGTCACGAAGGCTTCGATAAAGTTGTCGTATTCCTCGCCGCGAACGCGCTCATGACGCCAGCCGATGTATAGCGGATCGCTCAGGCAATCCGGATTATCGGTGCCGACATCGAGCATGATCGGCAGCGTCGTCGCAGGATGCAGGCCACCGCACCCCGTGTAGAGCGCCAGCTTGCCGATCGGGATGCCCATACCGCCCGCCCCCTGATCGCCAAGCCCGAGGATGCGTTCGCCGTCCGTCACCACGATGGCCTCGACCTTGTCGAAGCGCGGATGGGCGAGGATCGCCTCGATCCGTTTCTTGTGCGGCAGGCTCAGAAACAGGCCCCGCGGCTTACGGAACAAGCGGCTGAACTGCTGGCAGCCGGCGCCGACCGTCGGTGTATAGACGACAGGCAGCAGCTCTTCGAGATTTTGCACAAGCAAGGCGAAAAACAGCGTCTCGTTGGTGTCCTGCAGATCACGTAGAAAGGCGTAGCGCTCGAGGTCCGTCGCAAAGCTGCGCAGCACCTGGAGGCGACGCGACACCTGTTCCTCGAGTGTGCCGATGTTGGGCGGCAAAAGCCCATGCAGATCGAACGTGTCGCGCTCCGACTCGGAGAACGCGGTTCCCTTGTTCAGCAACGGGTCGGCAAGCAATTCGTAGCCTGACCGCGCGGTCTCGATGAACGCTGTGGCCGCCTCGGTCGTCGATACTTTGGACATGGCAAAGCTCCTCAAAAGCGATGGGGATCGTCAACGGCAGTCTATTTGCGGTGCATGCAGGGTTGCATTGTCAGATCGCTTCCGGTCACGAGGTCGAGAGAGAACTCGGCCGCGTCGCAAGCTGAATAACCCTAATCAGTCTAGGTGGCAAAATCGCCCGCGTCTGGCAATTTCATGCGGAAATTGTGATTCCGTACGACCATCTCGCCTCTCGGCGTCGTAGTGGTCCGGACACATTCGCGAGAGCGGGTACGCGCTGCATCAAAACGCCTCTGATCGCTGAACCGGCGTCGCAAAAGCGTAGCCGTTCTTGCCGTTACGTTTAACCTGATACATCGTCTCGTCTGCGGCGGCGAGCAACTGCCGGTAGTCCTCAATGGGTCGCGGAAAGCTGGCGATGCCAATGCTGGCACTGACAGCGCCAATGCGCATCTGCGCCCCTGTCTCGGCGACACAGGCGATCAGACGCTGCGCAATCGTGCCCAGTTCGGCATCCGTGGAAAATCCGCGCACCAGCACGGCGAACTCGTCACCGCCGATGCGCGCCACCGCGTCGCCCAGACGAACCGACTCGCGGAAGCGTCGCGCTACGACGATCAGGAATTCATCGCCAACGCGATGACCGAGCGAGTCATTGACCTGTTTGAAGCCATCCAGATCGATGTAAAGAATGGCCAGCGTGCGAGCCAGCGGATCACCATTCGCGCCAGGTGGGATCTGCGCAAGCATGGCAAACAATTGGCGCCGGTTTGGCAACCCGGTCAACGCGTCGTGCAATGCTGCGAACTCGAAGCGGCGCGACTCGCGTGCCAGTTGGCGCGTGCGCTTCGCGTACATGCCGAGCGCGGTGACCAACGCGCTGAAGATCAACGCCGACAAAATCATCAGCGTTTTCGCGACGCGCGCGATCCGGCTGCGAAGATCCGCACTAACGAGATCCCGCCGCGCCCGCCAATACGTCGACTGCGAGCGCAGCAAGGCATCCGTATCTTCGAAATTGACGCCGGGCGACAGCGCGCGTGGAGGAATGTGGGGCGCTGCTGCCGGATCCGCGTTCACCAGCGCAGCGACGGACGCAAGACGGGAGGCGAGACCGATACGCGCATTCCGATAGTCCTGCGGCTCACCGGCGCTATCTCCGGTTAGCGGCTGGCGCGCGCTGGCCAGGTCGCGGGCGCTTTCCGCACGACCGATCGCGTCGAGAACCAGCCCCGTATATTCCTGCTTCAACTGGTCCGAGAAAATCGCCTTGATCTGCAACGCGAGAACGAGTAGTCCGGCCAGCAGACACAGCAATCCAGCCCCAGCCAGCGCGGCCGGCCCCCATCCGAAGCGCACCGTAAACGCGGGCTTGCGCGCGGCATGCGCTGGACTATGCCTCTCAGGAGTGAGCGTAGAGGTCTCGCTGGCTTCCGTTGCCATGCTGCCGATAGCTCACGCGATGAAAAAACGATTCCATGCGCGCGAACAGGCCGTTATTTGGCTTGACGCGCGGCGCCGGACGGTGGCGAGCCTGCTTCGTACTACAGCTCACCGCAGCGGATTGGCCGGCGCTTGAATGGGGCGCGAGCGAAGCTGGCGGAGCAGCAGCGGTTGACTCGCGCTGGGCGGGCGAAGTCAATGGGGTAAGATCTGCATCGGTAGCATCCGCGAGCGTGGTCGAAGGCGGCGGAGGCGGCGACGCCAGAGCCACGTGACCCGACCACGCTGCCTGTTGTGCCGGCACGATGGGAGTGGCGGTCGGGAGCGCCTGCTGCTCGGGCACAACCGCGACGCCGGCCGAGAGCGACGGTTGCTGCGGCACGGCTGCAACACCGGCCGAGAGCGTCTGTTGCGCCACGGTCATGGCTTTCGCGTACGCTCGCTGATCCTGATCGAACCAGACGCCATACGCGACCGTAGCCAAGACCCCGAGGGTCAGCGCACTCGCCGATGCAACCCATAACGCCAGGCGTCCGAACCGCGCGGGCGGTGAGGCAGCCGCGGGATCAACGTCCTGATCGATATCTTGACTGAAGTTCTGCCCCGAATCTCCAGGGGGATGGTCCGCGGGGTGGTCCGCAGAGTTATCCGCCCCTGATTCTGGCGGTCCGGCGTGCTTGGCCATGGCGATATACTCCGAACCCGTCTTCGACATCGCGATAGATTGTGTTCTGATAATCGCGCAATATTCGTACTGTAGACCCTCAGCGCGCGAAATTCATCCACGAACGGTATGGGCCCCAGTGATAGCCTGCCGAGCAGCAGTTAGCGTGCCCGCGAGTGCGACCCGCCGGACACGCTCCTGGACGGATCGAACAGCGTACGTTTGAACAGGTTGCTAGCTGCTACTGATCTGCAGAGAAGAAGATGGGGAGCGTCGTTTGGCGTTATTGCGCTTCGCGCTTCCGGCAAAGCATGATGCGGCGGGAATTGAACCACCGGGGCAGACGCGGCCACGGCTGGTTCATCGACTTTTCAATGTCAAAGCTTTCAGCAAGCAAGCGGCGAAATGCCTTGAATCTGAAGCGCAGCCCAGTAGCCTCGCGGGATAACTTCGCGACTCTCCCCGAATCTCCCACGCCGTGCTCTGCGGCGCGACTGCTGGCCGGCACACGCTTACGCGAGACGGTCGCCCGGCCGTAACCGACGGGGACTCGCACAATCAAATACCCACGCGGCTTCAGCAGGCGGTTCGCTTCGGCGAAAAGACACTTGATCTCCAGTTCAGTGAGGTGGTCACAGGTGTCAATAATGGTCAAGGTGTCGAGTGCACCCTCCTCGAGCAATTTGCTGGAGCGAACATAGCGGGGCCCCGCAAACTCCGGCGAACCATACAGCTCACGACCGAAGGCGTGCAGATCCGGCCGCCGCTGCGGTGAGTCGTCCACATAGCCGAGCTGCTGGCCGCAGCCAACCATCAACGCATCGTGACATCCAAGAAAACTGGTAATCCTGAGTGCGAAATCGATTCCCTGAAACGGATATCGATCTCCGGTCAGCCAGTAACGGAGCGTTTTACGATCGATAGAGGCCGACTCAGCCAGATCGATCGATACGGGTTCCGCCAATTCCTCATTGAGTACTGTTTGCGCTTCCGACATATTTCACGCCCTCTTCCGAACACCCATCCATACTCGTTCGACCGCCCGGCTAATGCAACCGTGGACCCCAGGCGGTAACCGTCAAGACGCAGACGCATCGCGACGGAACGGTAATCCGTTCCTGAACCACGTAGTGTTTGTAAAAACGTCCGTAAGTCAGCGAAACAAAAAAGCCGTTGAATCCATCGAATTTCAACGGCTGATCGTGCATTTCTGGCGGGCTGAAGAGTTGTAAGCGACCGGACCGCAGATTGGTGTCCGGAAGGCGAGACCCCATCAGTTTTGAAATTCACTCGGAACGAAAGCTACCGATGGCTAGTTTCCTCTCGGTGAACACGACCGGACGAAACGCAATGGACTGGATGGAATACTTCGTAGCCGATGAGCGCAGAACCCTTATTCACAAGGCTCTGCGCTATCTTTCTTGACAGTTCGGGATCGAACTTTTCGAGCAATCTGGCGGAGCGGACGGGACTCGAACCCGCGACCCCCGGCGTGACAGGCCGGTATTCTAACCAACTGAACTACCGCTCCAGATTTCTGCACCGCTAACTTGCGAGCGTTGGTTACTCTCACAAGCCGCATCGTCTCATACTGCTCATTAGGTGACGTCAATGAGTCACGCCAATAAGTGACGCAAATGAGCGATGCCGATGTCTTGGCGTCCCCTAGGGGATTCGAACCCCTGTACTCACCGTGAAAGGGTGATGTCCTAGGCCTCTAGACGAAGGGGACAACGTACGCTTACACCTTTAATGAAAAAGCCCGTTCAAGTTCAGATGAACGGGCTTTGTCTGGCGGAGTGGACGGGACTCGAACCCGCGACCCCCGGCGTGACAGGCCGGTATTCTAACCGACTGAACTACCACTCCAGTCTTTACACCCTAGCTTGCGAGCGTCGGTTATTTCTCTGCAAGCTGCACCGCTTTACTGCTTCTTTCGAACCTGCTTTTTCGAAAGCTAAAGCGACGCTGATGTTTGGCGTCCCCTAGGGGATTCGAACCCCTGTACTCACCGTGAAAGGGTGATGTCCTAGGCCTCTAGACGAAGGGGACATAATCTTTTCAGATCTGTCTTTATCTTGCTGCTAACTGACGCTAATTTCGTTTGGTCAGCAGCAAAGACCAATATTCTAGCTACATTGTTACTGCTTGTGAAGTCTTTTTTGCTACAAGATCCAGACATCGGACAAGACTTCGTTCTGCTCTGATGGTGGAGGTAAGCGGGATCGAACCGCTGACCTCTTGCATGCCATGCAAGCGCTCTCCCAGCTGAGCTATACCCCCCTTGCAGAACAGAAACGAGATTTTAGAGAGCAAACCGCGCTTTGTAAATACCCTTTGAGTGATTACATGCGACTTTTTTTAGGAGCGCGTGCAAACCCTCTCAAGTGCCTTCAGGCAAGCGCTTTTTCGAGGCGGCTCACCACGACTTCGCGCCCGAACAGCATCAACACCGCATCGATCGATGGCGTGTGTGTCGTGCCCGCCACCAGTAGACGCACCGGCATCGCGAGTTGCGGCATCTTGAGCTTGTGGGCGCCGAGCGTCGCCTTGAACGCGGCGGAGATACTTTCCTTGGTCCATTCCGCGCTCTTCAACGCGGCTGCAAGATCGGCGACGGCAGGGCGCACCGCGTCAGTCACATGCTGAGCGAGCGCTTCCGCTTCGGGCGCAGGCGTGCGATAGAACATCGCGGCGTTCTCCGCGATCTCCTTGATCGTCGAGGCGCGATCCTTCAGCAGCCCCACCACCGCGACGAGGTCCGCGCCCTGAGCAAGCGTGGCTTCCTCGATGCCCAACTCAGCGAAGAACGGCCGCGTCAGTTCCGCCAGACGTGCGTTGTCCGCTTCCTTGATGTAGTGCGCGTTAAGCCACGTGAGCTTGTCGTGATCGTACTGAGCCGGCGACTTGCCGAGATGCTCGAGGTCGAACCATTCGACAAACTGTTCACGCGAGAAAATTTCTGCGTCGCCATGCGACCAGCCCAGACGCGCGAGGTAGTTGAGCACCGCCTCCGGCAGAAAGCCCACATCGCGATAGCCCGTCACGCTCATCGCGCCATGACGCTTGCTCATCTTTTCACCCTGCTCGTTGAGCACGGTCGGCAAGTGTGCATAGACCGGCGGTTCGCCACCGAGCGCGCGCAGGATATTGATCTGGCGCGGCGTGTTGTTGACGTGGTCGTCGCCGCGAATCACGTGGGTAATGTGCATGTCGAGATCGTCGACCACGACGCAGAAATTGTAGGTCGGCGTGCCGTCCGGACGCGCGATCACGAGGTCGTCCAGTTCTTCGTTGGAAATCTCGATACGGCCCTTCACGGCATCGTCCCAGGCCACCACCCCCGTGAGCGGATTGCGAAAGCGCGTCACGGGCTGTACGCCCGCCGGCGGCGTCGGCAGCACCTTGCCGGGTTCCGGGCGCCACGTGCCGTCGTAGCGCGGCTTTTCGCCTGCCTCGCGTTGACGTTCGCGCAGCGCGTCGAGCTCCTCGGTCGACATGTAACACGGGTACACCAGCCCCTGCTCCTGCATCTGCTTGAGCACTTCGCGATAACGGTCCATGCGCTGCATCTGATAGAACGGGCCCTCGTCGTAATCGAGGCCGAGCCATGCCATGCCTTCGAGGATCGCGTCGACGGATTGCGAGGTCGAGCGTTCAACGTCGGTGTCCTCAATCCGCAGCACGAAGGTGCCCTTCATCTTGCGCGCGAACGCCCACGGATACAGCGCAGAACGGATGTTGCCGAGATGGATGAAGCCAGTGGGGCTCGGTGCGAAACGGGTGCGAACGGAGGTGGTCATAAACGGTTACTCGGAAGACGGGCGCCGGCGCGCGGCGATGAAATGCCAGCAAGCGCGGCAGCGGAGCGCGTCCATGCGGCAACAGGCACGCGGCACGGAAGCGAATGGAAAATGCGAGAGTCGAATTATACCTGCCGGCAGCCTCTTGCCTGGCCGCGCGCCAAACCTCTTCGCTGTCCTCATGCGTGCGGTGTGGCGGCGCTGACAGGGGCTCCGGCGAACCTACGCGACGCATCTGTAACGTTTCCTCATTCGCGCAACGCCCCGGACAGCCTTTGATTTATGATGTGCGCGCACCGCCATCCAGCTTCACCGCGGCGGTTTAAGATCGCCGCCGGCGATCCCATTCGCTTGATCGCGGCCGCATGGCAATCCTCAGTACCCCTCGCAGGAACCCGCGCCGTTGTTGGAGAAATCGTTGACACAGTCCACCTCACGTGTGAGCCGCCGTGCCTTCTCGCTAGCTGCCGCGTCCGCCGTTCTCACCGCCTGCACGACCACCGGCAGTCAGTCGGACAACACCTCGCGCCCGGCTAACACCGCGGCCACCACACCGCCCGTCACGCCGCCGCTCGACAAACCGCAGCGCCCGATTCGCGTCGGCCTCGCGCTGGGCGGTGGCGCCGCGCGCGGCTTCGCACATATCGGC
>JBEKNG010000235.1:0-7892 GCA_049523075.1 Paraburkholderia sp. | reverse complement strand
CGCAGCATCACGGCATTGTGTGGGGCCTGTGGCCTGCGCTCCCCGGCGTCGGTGTTGATTCGCTTGCGCACAGCTACACCGCTGATCAGCGCGTACACATCACCCGTCTGGACCTCCGCGATGGGCCGCTCGCCCAGGCCGGTCTTCAAGTACCGCACCAGCAGGGCTTCCACCTTGGCCGCGTGGTGTGCGCCCCAGGTGGGCTTCATCTTCGCCAGCCACTCCTCAACCACCGGCCACAACGTGTTCGCCTGCTCCGCCTTCATCTGCGCGATCACCGCTTCCTTGTGGGCCTTCGGGTGTTCGCCCTTCTCGACCAGCTTGGCGGCCTCGTCACGTAACGCACGCGCCTCCTTGATGCTCACATCCGGGTAGCGGCCTAGCGGCACTGCTACATCCTTCCCACCCAGCCGGTAGCTCCAGTACCATCGCTTCGTGCCCGCTACACTTACGAGCGCATAGAGCCGGTCGCGGTCATAGATTTTGAACGGCTTCGCCCGGGGCTTGGTGTTCTTCAGGGCAGCGTCGGTTAGACCTTTGGCGGTAGCCATGGCGGGGTAAACTCCCTAAAAATTTACCCCAATTTTACCCCAAAACAGCAAAATGCTCCCACATGCAACAACATGCAAATCGGCCGAAAGGACTGTGTTTACAAGGGTTTAAACATGCATCAACATGCAACAACATGCAGATGGTAGTTACTATCAAGAACAAACATTGCATGCGGTTCGCCGGCAAGGCCGCCGGCTGGCTGGGGGCACTTTCCATTGCGGTGTTACTGGCTTCGTGCGGCGGTAGCGGCGTAGTGCGGACTTCCGGGCCGCCGACTGGCGCGGCGATCATCCCGGGGCAGATCTCCGCGGCACGTCTCACGCCGGTGGCATGGCAACAGGTGACGGGCTGGCAAGACGACTCGCTGATCGGCGCGACCGCCGCGCTACGGCAGAATTGCCTGCGGCTCGCCCGTCAACCGAACTGGCAGCGCGCCTGCGCGGCGGCCGCGCAGATCGACGATCTGGACCTGACTAGCGCGCGCGCCTTTTTTGAAGCCTATTTCACCCCGTATCAGTTCGCGAATACCGACGGCACGCTCGACGGCCTCGTAACCGGCTATTACGAGCCGTTGTTGCGCGGCTCGCGGACCCGGCATGGGATCTTTCAGACGGCGTTGTACCGCTGGCCGGCGGACTATCGCCCGGGGGGCGAGTTGCCGAGCCGCGCGCAGCTCGAGCGCTCAGGCGTGCTCAATGGAAATGAACTCGTTTGGGTCGATGATCCGATCGAAGCGTTTTTCCTGCAGGTGCAAGGCTCGGGGCGCGTTGTGATGGAAGATGGCAGCGTCATGCGCCTCGGTTTCGGCGGCACCAATAACCAGCCCTACAAGTCGATTGGGCGCTGGCTGCTGGATCGCGGCGAATTGACGCCCGCTCAGGCGACGATGCAGGGCATCAAGGCCTGGGCCCGCGCCAATCCGACGCGTGTCGATGCATTGCTGGATACCAATCCACGCTTTGTGTTCTTCCGGGAGATGCCGTCTGTGGAGAGTATTCCGAGTGGCGGCGCGGATGGTCCGATCGGTGCTTTAGGCGTGCCGTTGACGCCGGAGCGTTCGATTGCGGTCGACCCGTCCTCGATCCCGTTGGGGACGCCGGTCTTCCTGCAGACGACCCGTCCGCTAACCAATTCGCCGATGAACCGCCTGGTGTTTGCGCAGGACACCGGTTCTGCGATCAAGGGCGGCGTGCGGGCCGACTATTTCTGGGGCCTGGGCGACGACGCGGGCGATCTGGCCGGCAAGATGAAGCAGGCCGGACGGATGTGGTTGCTGCTGCCGAATTCGTGATGAGGCTCTGCGGTACCCGGGAGCGAGTGGAGTCACCTTGGCGTTTGCGTGGCCGACAGCGGTTGCGGCTGCCGCAGACGATGAGCGGCGCTTGAGCTAGAACCCGATCAAGCCGCCACCAGCGTATTCAGGCGCTCAACTTGCGCTTGTCGACCACGCGCCGCGCCTTTCCCACCGAACGCTCAATACCGTTCACCGCTAACACATTCACAAGGGCGCTGATGCCGATCAGGGCCTTGATGTCGTACGTCAGCGCCTGCTTCGCTGCGCTCAGCGCGGCAGTGTCGGGCGCCGTCTCGGGGCACGGCTCGACGTTGAGTGTCAGCACATCCAGCGGACCTTCCTTCGTCAGGACGATCTGATAGTGCGGGGCCAGTGCACGCTGCTTCAGCAGCAGCTCCTCGATCTGCGTAGGGAAGACGTTTACGCCACGCACGATCATCATGTCGTCCGAGCGGCCGGTGATCTTCTCCATCCGGCGCATCGTGCGCGCGGTGCCAGGCAGCAAACGGGTGAGATCGCGTGTGCGATATCGGATGATGGGTAGCGCCTCTTTCGTCAGCGACGTGAACACCAGTTCGCCCAATTCACCATCCGGCAGCACCTCGCCGGTTTCCGGGTCAATGATCTCCGGGTAAAAGTGATCTTCCCAGATGGTCGGACCGTCTTTCGTCTCCGCGCATTCCGAGGCCACGCCTGGCCCCATCACTTCGGACAGGCCGTAGATATCCACCGCATCGATACCCATGCGCTTTTCGATGGCGCTGCGCATGTCGTTGGTCCACGGCTCCGCCCCGAAGATGCCTATGCGCAACGAAGATTTTGCCGGATCGATGCCTTGCCTTTCCAGTTCATCGGCGATCGACAGCATGTAGCTCGGCGTCACCATGATGATGTCGGGCCGGAAATCCTGGATGAGCTGGACCTGCTTTTCAGTCTGACCGCCGCCGAACGGGATCACGGTGAGACCCGCCCGTTCCGCACCGTAGTGGGCGCCCAGTCCGCCCGTGAAGAGGCCATAGCCGTAGCTCACATGCACCTTGTCGCCCCGCCGTGCGCCGGCGGCGCGGATCGAACGGGCGACGACGTTGGCCCACGTGTCGATATCTCGCGCCGTGTAGCCGACTACAGTCGGCTTACCCGTCGTACCCGAGGACGCGTGGATCCGCGACACCCGTTCCTGCGGGACGGCGAACATGCCGAACGGGTAGTTGTCGCGCAGATCCTTCTTGGACGTGAACGGGAAACGCGTCAGGTCCGCGAGCGTCTTCACCTCACCCGGGTGGACGCCGGCTTCGTCGAACTTGCGCCGATAGACGGGCGAATTCTCGTAAGCGTGCGTGAGCGACCATTTCAGCCGTTCAAGCTGGAGTGCGGCGAGTGCGTCGCGGCTCGCCGTTTCGATCGGCTCGAGCGGGAGCGTGGTGTTCATCGAGTCTCTCCTTGCTTCTTCAGAATGGTTGCAGTGCGCGCGGCTGGGTTGGGATGGGCGCCGTACGAGCCGCAGGGCTCAGCTTTCTGTCGGGATCACGTTGCCTTTGATTTGCGCCGATTTGCCGCGAAACATCGCCGCGGTTTCGCCCGCGCGATTCGTTACACGAATATCGTAGATACCGGTGCGCCCGCTTAACGTCTGCTCAACGGCTTCAGCGGTCAGCACATCGCCACCGTGTACGGGACGCAGAAATTCGATCGAGCAACCCGATGCCACCGTGCTGATGTTGTAGCTATTGCAGGCGAACGCGAAGGCGGAGTCGGCGAGCGTGAAAATGAGGCCACCGTGGCAGATCTGATGGCCGTTGAGGAAGTCGGCGCGCACCGTCATGCGCAGGCGCGCGTAGCCGGGACGGACTTCCAGCAGTTCGAATCCGAGCGCACGGCTGCAAGCGTCCGCCGCATACATGGCCTCAGCGGTGGCGCGGGCCAATTCGTCGGGCGACAGCGCGGCGATACGGCCTGGTTGCGTTGACATGTCAGCGGCCCTCGAAACGCGGTGCGCGTTTTTCGATGAAGGCTTGCACACCTTCCGCGTAGTCATGGGATGCGCCTAGCTCACGCTGGAGATCGCGCTCGAGGTCGAGCTGCTGATCGAGCGTTTGCGTAGCGCTTGCGCGCATCGCCTGCTTGATCGCGGCGATTGCGCGGGTTGAATGCTGGGCGAGCTGGGCGGCGAGTTTGGCCGCTGCGGCGGTGAGATCCGTGTCTTCGACGACTTGCCATACGAGTCCCCAGCTTTCGGCTTTCTCCGCGCCCAGCTTGTCGCCAGTGAGGGCCAGGCCAAGTGCGCGGGCCATACCGACGCGCTGCGGCAGGAACCATGTGCCGCCTGAATCGGGCACGAGACCGATTTTCACGAATGCCTGAATGAAGCTGGCCGAGCGCGCCGCGAGCACCAGGTCGCAGGCCAGGGCCAGATTGGCTCCCGCGCCGGCGGCCGTGCCGTTCACTGCGGCGATCACCGGCAGGGGCAACGCCTGGAGCCGGCGGATCAGCGGATTGAAGTGCTCGTCTATCAACGCGCCGAGGTCGGTCATGGCGCCAGGCGTGAAGTCCAGATCGGCAAGGTCCTGGCCCGCGCAAAAGCCGCGGCCGGCACCCGTCAGCACGAGAGCACGCGCACCTGCGGCGAGGACCTCGTCGAGCGCAGCGCAGAGCTCGCGATGCATTGCCCGGGTGAAGCTGTTGAGCTTGTCTGGACGGTTGAGCGTCACGGTGGCGACACGGCTCGAAGCGTCGAAGCCGACGCGGATCGCTTCATATGACATCAGTTGTCTCCTCCAGGCGATTTGATAGCCCTTGAGCGAAATTTGGTTTGCGTCAGACTCGCTCGATGGCAAGCGCAATACCTTGGCCTACGCCAATGCACATCGTGCATAGCGCGAAACGGCCGTTAGTGCGTTCCAGTTGATAGAGCGCGGTCGTGGTGCGTCGGTGGGCAGACTAGCGAGCAGGGCGGCCATGCGCGCGACGTTCCGATTATCTTCGCCGGCCTGATTTGCGCAGCCGTAGATCATGTCGCCGAGCGCGCGCCAGTCCACGCCGGGGTTGCGTTCGATCAGCGCCTTGATTGGCACCGCGCCCAGGTCGTCGGCGCGAACGTCTTTCAAGACGCCGCCGTAGCGGCCGAACGGGGTGCGAATCGCGTCGCAGATGAAAGCGTCGTTCATGCTGGATTCCTGCTGATGGCGAACCGGGCTGGAATGCCGGTTACATGTCCCATGTTAGTTGCGGCGGGTCGGGCGTTCCATTCAGCCAAACGGCCTAAGACGCATCGACCCTTTCCGTCCTATGTCTTTCAGCCGACTGCCACTGGGACCGCTTTCGGTTCAACATGAATGCGACTTTGAATGACACGGAAGCGGTTTGCGACGAATGCGGCATCTGCAAGCGCGGCGTTGGCCGCGGGGTTTGCGCCGGTGCCATGGAAATCGGAGAAGGCGGCTGACTGGTTGACGAATACGCCACCCGTCAGATTGATAGACAGCGCGACACCGCCGCGAATCGAGGCTTCGTGGGCGGCTTCGATAACGGCATCGTCAGTGCTGTACACCGACAATGTCAGCGCGCCGTATTCCGCAGCGAGCTTTCCGGCAAGCTCGAGCGACTGTGCCGTCGAATCAGTCGCGATGACGAACGAGACCGGACCGAACCATTCCCTGGTGAACTTTGCCGAGTCGGTAGCAGCGTCAAGCTGCAGGACGAGTGGCGTGCGTACGCGGGCACCTGCAAAAGCCGGGTGCTCGAGCGACTGGCTCTCGATCAGCACGCGGCCCAGCTTGCGGGCTTCCTCGATGCGCTGCACGATGCCTTCATTCTGGATTGCCCCCAGCAGCTCGACGGCGCGAGAGGGGTCGGCAACCAGTTTTTGCACGGCGTCGGCGAGTGCCTGCACAATTGCGTCGAAGCTGAGCGTGCCGTCGGCGGTGCGGATGCCGTCACGCGGTATATAGATGTTTTGCGGCGCGGTGCACATTTGACCGGAATAGAGCGCCAGCGAGAAAGCGATGTTCCGCGCGACGGCCTTGATGTCGGCCGCCGAGTCGATCACGATCTGGTTGACGCCGGCTTTCTCCGTGTACACCTGTGCCTGATGAGCATGGTGTTCGAGCCAGGTGCCGTTTTGAGTGCTGCCGGTGAAGTCGATCAGCTTGATCTCGGGGCGTAACGCGAGATCCTGAACTAGCGCGCCGTCGCTCGGGTTCGTGGCGAGGAGCGTGACGACGTTCGGATCGAAACCGGCTTCGCGCAGAACGTCTCGCGCGATGCGTACGGTAATTGCCAACGGCAGGATAGCGCCCGGGTGGGGTTTGACGATGACCGTGTTGCCCGTTGCCAGATCTGCGAAGAGACCCGGGTAACCGTTCCACGTCGGGAAGGTGCAGCAGCCGAGTACCAGCCCGGTGCCGCGCGGTACGACCGTATAGCGTTTGTGCATCGCGAGCGGCGGGTTTTTGCCTTGTGGCTTTTCCCAGTGCGCTTCAGCGGGGACGCGGCGCAATTGATCCCACGCGTACACGACAGCCTCGAGCGCACGGTCTTGGGCGTGCGGGCCACCTGCCTGGAAGGCCATCATGAACGCCTGACCGGTGGTGTGCATGACGCTGTAGCCGATCTCGAAGCTCGCACGGTTTATGCGCGCCAGAATTTCGAGGCTAACGCCGACCCATGCCCGCGGGCCGGCGGCGCGCCAGCTTGTTTGCGCGGAGGCCGCGGCGGCAATCAGGGTATCCGGGTCGGCTTTGGGGTAGCGGATGCCGAGCGGGAAGCCAAACGGCGAAACCTCAGCCCCGACGGTTTCTCCCGTACTGGGTTGGTCGAGTTCGATGGTCTGATTCAGGTGAGCCTTGAACGCCGCCTCACCATCGACGTTCGCTGTTTCCCCGTACACTTTAGGACTGGGCATCTCGACGAATGGGCTCCAGTAGCCGCGCGTCTCGATGGCGGCGAGCGCCGTTTGCAGCGCGGCTTCGTGCTTGGAAAATAGCGGATGTGTCATGGCGAAAGTGGGGCTTAAGGTTGGGAGAAACCTTGTCGAATAATTGACCGACCGGTTGGTTGGTGAATGTTAGCATCATTAAGATGGCGGCGCGAAGCGTTTTCGCGCGACTTGCTCTTCATACAAAAAGGAGGCTGCAATGGCTTACGAGAATATTCTGGTCGAGACCCGTGGACGGGTCGGTCTTGTCACACTGAATCGCCCGAAGGCGCTGAATGCGCTGAACGACGCTCTAATGGATGAGTTGGGCGCGGCTTTGAAGGCATTCGACGCCGACGACGGAATTGGGGCGATCGTAATCACGGGCAGCGAGAAGGCCTTCGCCGCTGGCGCCGACATCGGCATGATGGCGACCTACACCTATATGGATGTCTACAAGGGCGACTACATCACTCGCAACTGGGAGACCGTGCGCTCAATCCGCAAGCCGATCATTGCGGCTGTCGCAGGCTTTGCGCTCGGCGGCGGATGCGAACTGGCGATGATGTGCGACATTATCCTGGCGGCAGATACGGCCAAGTTTGGTCAACCGGAAATCAAGCTCGGCGTCATGCCCGGCGCCGGCGGTACGCAACGGTTGCCACGCGCGGTATCGAAAGCGAAGGCCATGGATCTTTGTCTGACGGCGCGCTTTATGGATGCGGCCGAAGCAGAGCGCGCAGGGTTGGTGTCACGGGTTGTTCCCGCCGCGTCGTTGCTCGACGAAGCCGTCACTGCGGCGGCGACGATCGCTGAGTTTCCGTTGCCCGCAGTCATGATGGTCAAGGAGTCGGTGAATCGCGCCTACGAAACGACGCTTGCAGAAGGCGTCCATTTCGAACGCCGACTGTTCCATTCGCTGTTCGCGACTGAGGATCAGAAGGAGGGAATGGCTGCGTTCGTCGAGAAGCGCAAACCGGTATTCAAGCATCGTTAATAAGGCTATCAAAATAACGCTTGCAAGCCCCGGTTGAGCTCGCTAGAATCTCGTTCTTTCGCGTTCCGGACAACGGGGCGCGGGAGGCGGGAGAGCCAGCAGTGGCAAGGCTTTCGGCGAAGTGGGCAGGCTCAGGA
>JBEKNG010000234.1:0-7914 GCA_049523075.1 Paraburkholderia sp. | reverse complement strand
AACGGTGCCAGGTAGTCCACCATCGCATCGTATTGACGGCCGAGCGTCACCGTACCGAACTGATCGCTCGACAGACCGGCGAACGCCTGCCGGCCGAACAGCAGGCCGTGCTGGCCAAGGGCGCCGTTGGTGAGGGTGAAGCCATTTTCCAGCGTGAAGATAGCCTTGAGACCGCCACCCAGATCTTCCGATCCACGCAGACCAAAACGGTCCGGGTTGATGCTGGCATCTGTCATCCCGAATTTACTGTGGCCTGCGGTTGACCCCGTTTCCTTCTGGTTCGACACATACGTTAGCCCCGCATCGATAAGGCCGTACAACGTTACGCTGCTTTGAGCGTGCGCCGCGGTTGCAAAGATGCCCGTTAGTAGCGTTATCAGAACAGTTATTTTTTTCATTGTAATTGCCAGATTCGATGGCTAGAAGGCCCCCTGTTTGTTGGGGAATGCTACTTTGAGCCAAGCGAATCGTTGTGGTCTAGTCGAGGGTTGTTATATGAAATTGAAGACTAAAAAACTTCGCTCATCCTATTCCTTATAACCGGATACACAAGGGGTTTTAACGGAATACAAAATTTCAATAGTGGCAATATGTCGCAGCGGCAATTGGTCTCAGGTGGTGTCGTCCACGTCATACGCATCAACGGCTCGGACGGAGACCCAGGCGACGCTGTAGGTAACCGTGTCGTCGAGCGCCTTTCTACGAGCTCATATGTGGTTTACACGTGAACGCCCGCGTACTGGCTCATGATGTCGATGTCGCCAAGGTGTTCGCGCGGAATTTCGTCGCCGATCTGGCCACGCCTGATGACCAGAACCCTTTGTGACACCGCAGCAATGAAATCCAGGTTTTGCTCGACTAGCACGATCGCGAGTTTGCGGCGCTCGCGTAGCAAAACGAGCGTCTCGGTGATTTCTTCGATGATCGACGGCTGGATGCCTTCCGTCGGTTCGTCGAGCAAGAGCAGCGCGGGATTACCCGCCAAGGCGCGGGCGAGGGCCAGCAATTGCTGTTCGCCGCCGGACAGCGAGCCGCCGGGCCGGTCAAGCAGTGGTTTGAGGCGGGGGAAATCGCTCAGCAGGCGTTCGAGTGCGTCAACTGGACGCTGTCCGGTCTTCAAAAGTCCCAGCCGGAGGTTGTCGAGGGTGCTCAAGGAAGGAAAGATCTCGCGGCCCTGAGGCACGTAGGCCATGCCGCGCCTCGCCCGTGTGTGCGGCGCGCTGCGCGTGACGTCGTCACCGTCGAAAAGAATCGAGCCGGACGTGGCGGGCAACGCGCCAATCAGCGTGCGCAACAATGTTGTCTTGCCCATGCCGTTGTGCCCCAGGATGCCAAGCGATTCGCCGCTCGCAATGGACATCGACACATCGTAAAGTACCGGCATTGAACCGTAGCCGGCACACAGATCGACAACCTCGAGCATCATGCGTCTCCGCTCATTGCGGCTTCTTGCCGAGATAAATTTGCTGAATCAATGGATCGCTCATGATGCGATCCGGCGTGTCTTCCTTGATGATCGCACCTTGATGCAGCACGGTAACCGTGCGCGCAATCTTCCGGATGAAGCTCATGTCGTGCTCGACCACAACGAGCGCATGCTGCCGGTTTATATCGAGAATCAGTTCGGCGGTACGCGTCACTTCGGCGTCGCTCATTCCAGCCGCAGGTTCATCCAGGAGGATTAGCGGTGGATCAGGTGCAATCACCACTGCAAGTTCGACCCATTGGCGTTGACCATGCGCAAGCAATCCAACGGTCGCATCGCGGTACGCAAGCATGCCGACGCGCTCGAGCGTCATTCGCGTGACGCGCTCGGTCTGCTGCGGCGTGTTGACCCGGCGCGCGGCGAGCCAGACGTTTTCCCACACGCTCAGTCCGTTGAAGAGACTTGGCACTTGCGTCTTGATACCAATGCCGAGCCTACCCGGTTGATGCGACTGCATGTTCGAGATATCCTGGCCACGAAACAGGATCTGTCCAGAGGTTGGCTTGACCTGACCCGTCAGGAGCTTGAAAAAGGTACTCTTGCCGGCGCCATTCGGTCCAATCACGCAACGTAGTTCGGCCTCGGCGAGCGTGAAATTTACGTCGCGCGTTGCATGCACGCCACCGAAGCGTACATTCAGATTGCGGGTTTCAAGCAGTGGCGTCATCGCACGGTTTCTCCATGCGGATCGACTTTCGCCTTGTCGTCAGGTGTGTCGTGCTCGTCCTGCGCGGCGCGACTGCTAACCTCCGCATTGATGTTCGAGCGCGCGTAAGCTTTGCGACGCGAACGTCGGGTAAGCAAGGCACAGATCGAGCCGATACTCGGCACGATCCCTCTAGGTACCATCAGCACGAAAACCACCAGAATCGCGCCCAGCACAAGATTGGAATTGATGGTTTGCTGCGTACCGATTTGAGAAGTCAGCCACTGAATCGCAACACAACCCACCACCGGCCCAACCAGCGTGCCCAGACCACCCACAATTACCCAGATGATGATCTGCGCCGATTGCGCGAGACTGAACACCGTGGGACTCGTAAACGCGCCCCAGTTCGCGAAAAGGCAACCCGCTAATCCGGCGATTGCGGCACCGAGTACGAACGCAGACAGCTTATAAGCACGCGCGTCGTAGCCAAGCAAAAGCAGGCGCTGTTCGTTTTCCTTGCTGGCCACGATCACCCGGCCCGGCTTCGCTGCAAGCAGCGTCCGCAACAACAGATAAACCAGTAACAGCGCACCAAGCGATAGCTCGAAAAGGCCGCGTGGTCCAATCACGTCGTCCACGTTGCCTGGCATATTGAGCGGTGCGATGCCTGGGATGCCGTTGAAACCACCCAGCGGTGCCACGCCGATTTTCCACTCGGGACCGGCGGTGGAGTTGATCAGGTTGAACAGGATGAGGGTCACCGTAAGCGTGATAACACCCATGTACACATCCGAAAGGCGGCCGTAGAAGATGAGGTAGCCGAGGACACCCGCAAATGCAGCGGGTAACACGATCGCCAGCAGGAACGGCAAGGTGCTGTCGCCAAGATTCGTGACGGCGATTGCATAGGCATAGGCACCGAGGCCGAAGAACGCCGACTGACCAAAACAGAGAATGCCGCCAAATCCCCAGATAAAACCGAGGCTGACTGCGAGGATCGACATCACAACGTAGACCGTCGCCTGCACGAGCGCAAAGTCGTCGAGCACGCGCGGCAGCAGTATCAGCAGCACCACACCCAGCGCCAGCGTGAGGACCGCGCTTGCCCAGGAGCGGGCAAACCGCTGCAACGCATCCGGTCCGGGCACTGTCTGGTCGGGTTGCTCCGGTGTATTCACAGTGACCCCTTGAAGAAGCGACCGGTGATGCCTTGCGGTAGCAGACGCAACATGATGATTGCGCCTGCCAGCAGCGCGACTTCACCAAACACGGGCGTCGAGGCAAAGGTGGCAATCTGGTTGATTGCGCCAAACAACGTTGACGCACTGACGAGACCCATGACAATCGCCGGACCGCCGCCAATGACCGTGATGAATGCCTTGGCGATGAAGGCCCCGCCCATCGTCGGCACGACGCCCGTCAAGGGTGCTAGGAGGCCGCCCGCGAGCCCGGACAACGCTGCGCCGGCAGCAAACGTCGCGGAGTAGACAACACTCGGATTGATGCCAAGCGCGTCGGCCATCTGCGGGTTTTGCATGGTGCCGCGCGCGATCAGGCCAAGCGACGTATGCAGCAGGATCCAGCGCAACGCAAACGCGAGAATGACGCTCACACCGATGATCACGAGCGTATAGCTACTTACCGAATACGCGCCGATCGTAAAGTTGCCGAGCGGCGCGGACACGCCCGCGGTCGTGTTGCCGGCAATCGAGGTCACAATGCCGATCAGCAGCAACGACAGCCCCCAGGTGGCCAGCATCGTATCGATCATGCGCCCGTATAGACGGCGGATAATAACCCGCTCCAGCAGAACACCTATCACCCCCACCGCCAGCGGTGAAACGACAAAGATCGCTACCCACGGATTGATCCCGACCCTGATTGCTTCAATGGTGGCATACGCGCCCAGCATCATGAATTCGCCGTGGGCGAGATTGATGACTTTCATCATCCCAAAGATGACCGCGAGTCCCGACGAGATCACAATCAGACTGGCAATCGCATACAGGACCTGAATCAGAATAACGGCGGCCAGATCCATCAGCAGCTCCTTCGTGCGGCGCTAAACCGGTTAGGGTGAACCTCACAGCTTGATGACGTATTGCTGGTTGTCGCGCGGGTTCTTGATCAGGTTGCAAACTGCGCTGGTGTCGCTAGGCGGTTGCGCCCGGAACGTCTCGACGATATCGAGCTTCTTGTTACGGACCTCGGCAATGCTAACGTTGAGTACGCAGTGGTGGGTGGCTGCGTCGATCGAAACCTTGCCGCTGGGCGCGTCGATGCTGATGCCTGATTCGAGTGCTTCAATGACCTTCATCCGATCCAGCGTTCCCGCCTTTTTCACACCCTGTGCCCACAGGTAGAAACCCTGATAGGTGCCCATCGCCAGTTCAGTGATGTTCGGGTAGTCGGCACCAAAGCGCTTGTGAAAGCGGTCCTTGAAAGCCGTGTTGACCGGATTGTCGATGCCTTCGAAGTAGTTGTATGAAACAAGGAAGCCATCGCACTCTACGGGTGATAACACGATCTGCTCGTTGCCAACGGCAAACGTGGTTGAGGCGATCGGAATCTTCGTGTGCAATCCCGCAGCAGCCCACTGACGGTAAAATGACATGTGTGCGCCGCCGACGAGCGCCGACACGACCATATCGGGTTTGGCGGCCTCGATCTTGGAGATCGCAGGCCCGAAATTCGTCACATCCAGAGGGAAAAAGTCGATCGACGCTACAGTGCCGCCGTTCGCCTGCACGAATTTCTTGACCCACTGCGACGTGATTTGCCCGTAGTTATAGTCCGCCGCGACCACATAGACCTTCTTGCCCCACTTCTTCATCGCATAGGGCACGAGCTTTGCGACGGTCTGGGCCGGTGTCACGCCAGTGCAAAACGTATTACGGTCGCACACGCCGCCTTCATACTGAGTGTTATAGAAATACAGGGTACGGTAACGGTCGAGTACGGGGCGCATCACTTCGCGTGAAGCGGACGTAATTCCGCCGTGCACCACCGCCACCTTGTCTTTCAGTGCAGCCTGCTGTGCAAATTGCGTATAGAGCTGCATGCTCGACTGCGGATCGTAGGTGAGCAGCTTGAGTTTCTTGCCCAGCAAACCGCCTTGTGCATTCCATTCCTCGACGGCTAGTGTCAGGCAATCAGCCATCGGCTTGCCGTAGATGTCCAGTCCGCCGGACAGATCGGTAATGCCGCCGACCAGAATTTCATCGTCCGCGGCGGACGCGGCAAGCGGCAGGCCATAAGCCGCTGTCGTGGCAAGGGAGAGAGCAGACGTCTTGATGAAGGACCGGCGATCCATAGAAGGATTCCCGAAGTAGAAAACAACTGAACGGGCGCCAGGTTCGCGCCCCCGACAGCAACTGCAGGCAAGACCTAAAGTGTCTTCCAGTCTGCCGACTGCTCGAATGCGAAAGCGGCGCGATAGATGGTTGCTTCGTCCCAGTGTTTGCCGATCAGCATCATGCCCACGGGGAGACCTTCCACCATGCCGCAGGGCACGCTCATCGCGGGGTGCCCGGTTACATCGAAGGGGCAGGTGTTGGGCAGCATCTCGAACGCGCGCTGGACGATCTCCTCGACTGGTGCGCCTGCCGGCGGCAACGGTGTTGCGGTCAGAGGCAGTGTGGGCATCAGAAGCAGATCGTAGTCGGATAGCGCCGTGTCGTAAGCAAGCTTTAGTTGCCGCGAAAGATTTTGCGCCTTCGCGTAGTAGTGGCCACGATAGTGCTTGATGAAGTATTCGCCGAGCACCATGGTGATCTTCAACGTTTCCGAGAGTTCGTCGGCTCGCTCTCTCCAACCCGCGTGAAAGTCCACCATACCGGTCACGTAAAGCCCCTTCCAGTTAAAGCCATGGCCGTTGTCTTTCATCATCTGCTGCGTGGCACCTTCGGCGGCGATGGGCAGCCAGATTGCGGGCCCAAGCAGATGCATGGGGATGGAGACTTCGCTGACCTTTGCGCCCAGGTCGCTAAAACGTGCTGCCGCTTCGCGCACTTTGGCATCGGAGGCGGTTTGCGATTGCGGCCATGCAAACCCTTCCCGCACGATGCCGATCTTCAAGCCCTTGATGCCTTCCTTCATCAGGTCGCTATACGGCTTGGCGGTCTGGCCCGCGTATTGACGCGGATCGAGCCCGTCCGGGCCGGCCAGGACTTCGAGTACCAGCGCGTTGTCCGTGACGTTGGCGGTCAGCGGGCCGGTGTGGTCGATGGTCAACTCGATCGGCATGACGCCGGTGTATGGCACGAGACCGTGCGTGGCCTTCATCCCATAGACACCGCAATACGATGCGGGCATCCGGATGGAGCCGCCCTGATCGCCGCCAATGGCCAGATCGACTTCACCCGCTGCCACGAGCGCGGCACTTCCCGACGACGAACCGCCCGCCGAGTAGCCCGCGCGGTGCGGATTGTGGACCGGCATCGGCGAACTCGTGTGCGAGCCCCCGGAGAAGCAGAAATATTCGCACGTAGCCTTGCCGACGATGGTTGCGCCCGCATCGAGCAGCCGCGTCACGATAGTCGCGTCGACGTCGGGCACATAGCCTTCCAGCGTCGAGGCGCCGTTCATCATCGGCACGCCCGCGAGACAGACGTTGTCCTTGAGTGCCACCGTCTTGCCGGCCAGCTTGCCGCCCGGCGCACCTTTCACTTCGGTTTTGACATACCACGCGCCGTACTTGTTCTCCTCCCCACCTGGACGGTAGCCCGGTGTTCGCGGATAAGTCACGCGCGGCAAGTAATCGGGCAACGCATCGACGATGTCGTAGGCGTCGAAGTTGGGTTGCAATAACGTGTTGTAAGTTGCCAGTTGCGCTTGGGAAAGATGGATGCCAAGACTCAGCGCAACATCTTCAAGCTGGTTCAGCGTGGGACGTTTGACTGCCATGATTGCTCCGTCAAGGTAAGTTCCGGACAGACCGGCCGTGATCGCACTGCAGCCGGACATGCAACGACGCAAATCCGGCCGGTCAGGATCATGAGTGGATATCGGACTTGCGAGCAATGGTATGGACAACTATTTTCCGAGTCAATCATTTTATTTTCCGTGGAAAATAAAATGTCGTTACCGGCGAGGCGACGGAAATCAGAGGCTTGTTAGTACCCGAAACGCGTATCCCTCGACCCGTGCCAGGTAGATTGGCACGCGGTTGACACGGCCGCCGGCGTACACGGCATCACGCGCGCTACGATACAAAAACGGCGCCGTTCCGAGTCGCGAAAGACCCGCGGTATCCGTGTTGCGTTGCAGCGCATCGTTGAGCAGCGCCGCGAGAAAATGGATACCTTCGTAGGTGGACTGCCCGAATGTGTCGAGTGTCGGCGCACGCGCGCCGAAATGGCTGTGATAGCGTTCCTTGAAGGAGAGATTGGCGTCCGTGTCGAGTGAGGCGAAATAACCGGAGGCGACGTACAGGTTATCTGTGTTCGTCGCTCCGATGCCGAGCAGCTCATTCTCGCCGAGCGCGCATGAAAGACGCACGACGCGACTGGATAGGCCAGCGTGACCGAAAGCGCGATTGAAATCGATAGCGTCCTGCCCGATCAGCGAGAGCAGAACCGCATCGGCACGCTGACGGCGGATTTGGTCCAGCGCGTAGTCATAGTCGCCGCCGCCGAACGGAAGATAGAGTTCTCCGACCACTTCGCCACTCGACTCCGACACGAAGCGACGCGCAAAATGATGCGCCGCACGCGGCCAGACGTAGTCGTTGCCAATAAACATCCAGCGCCGCGGACGGTGATGTTCGCTCAGCCAGCGG
>JBEKNG010000233.1:0-7936 GCA_049523075.1 Paraburkholderia sp. | reverse complement strand
CCTCGTGGGTGTGAGCCTGGACGGTCCGCGCGCCCTGAACGACGTGGCCCGCCCTGACAAGCACGGCAAGTCGAGCTATGACGACACCTTGCGTGGTCTGGCAGTGTTGGCGCGACATGGCGTGGACTTCAACGTGCTGGTTACCGTCTCCAGCGCCAATGTCAATCATCCGCTGGAGATCTACCGTCACCTCAAGGGGCTTGGCGCAAATTTTATCCAGTTCAATCCGGTCGTAGAACGGGTTGCGCAACCGAAGGAGACCGTCATCGGTCTGCATTTCGCGACGCCGCCGGCGTTGAGCTTGTCCAAAGCGGTACAGGCCTATCCGGTCGTCGAACCGGAAGAGGACGTGACACCTCACACCGTGGGCGCCCAGGCATACGGCGAGTTCCTGACCACGGTGTTCGATGAATGGGTGCGCAATGACGTTGGGAGCGTTCACGTCATGAACTTCGAGTGGGCGCTCGCTTCATGGTGTCAGCTGGCTCCCGGCGCATGCATCTTCAGTGCGCGCTGTGGCAAGGCCGCGATTGTGGAGCATGACGGTAGCGTCTACTCCTGCGACCATTTCATGTATCCGCAGTATCGCCTGGGAAACCTGGCGACGGATGACCTGGCTACCTTGATCAATTCACCCGCTCAACAAGCGTTTGGTAGTGCAAAAGAAACGACGCTTCCAGACGAATGCGTGCGCTGTGAGTTCAGGTTCGCATGCAACGGCGAGTGCCCGAAGAATCGATTTATCAGAAGCTCGGACGGCGAGCCTGGACTCAACTACCTGTGCGCTGGCTACAAGACCTATTTCCGCCACATCACACCTGCCATGAACATCATGGCGCGGCTGCTGGGTGAGGGGAAAGACGCAGACGGAGTCATGGAACTGATTGCGCATTGAGATGAAACTCCGGCGTTCCTCTAAGCGATGAACGCGAGAGGGTTGGTTATCTGCTGATCAAAAGTCCCGCAGATGTTTGATGGTTAGAAAAGTGATGCATTACGGAGACTTCTGGTTGCCACGCGGACACCGGATCAGCTAATCGAGGAGATGAAGTGAGAATAAAATATGCCGCTGCGCTGACATTGACGGCGCTTGCCGGAACCGTACACGCACAATCGTCGGTCACGCTGTACGGCGAGGTGGATTCAGGCTTGTTGTACCAGAACACCTCGGCGGCCTCGTACAGCCCTGCCGCCAGGAATACGGGATCCATCTTTCGCATGAAGGATGGCGGTATCTACACCAGCTTCCTCGGCTTCAAGGGTACCGAAGACCTGGGAGGCGGCTGGCAGGCGAATTTCAAGTTGCAGGGCGCGTTCGACAGCACCACCGGCAAATTCGGTCTAAGCGGGACCGCGGGGCAGGGGGAGCAGTTCAATCAGGTCGCGGATGTTGGCGTGGCCGGTCCATATGGCTCAATTAACCTGGGCCGTCAGATTATTCCGTTGACCTATGCGATGGCATACACGGACGTACGCCAGGGTGACTACTTCGGGAGTATCTTCACCGCGCTGGTGAGTATGAACTCGTCTGCGGGTTGGCCGGGAACCAGCACCAATGCACAACTGGGCGCGGTATTCGACGACAACGCGATCATTTACGTGTCGCCGAACTTCGGTGGGGTAACCGGTAGCCTCGAATATGCGCCAGGAGGTGTCGCGGGCAGCTTGCAGGGCAATACGCGTGAATCCGCCGTGCTGCAGTATGACAACTACGGTCTGAAACTCGCTGCCGCTTATTACAACGGGCACGACACGAATCCAACCGCAACCAGTGTGCCTACCGGTCTGGACAACAATCGTTTCATGTATGCCGGAGCCCTGTATTCGATCAATGGGTTCTCGGTAAGCGCGTCGTTTAGCAATGGCCGCAATCCTGCTCACGCGAATAAGACCAATTTCGACATGATTTCGGGCGGCCTGGGTTATCGCTTCTCTCCAGCATTCGAGATGACGAGCGGTGTCTATTACCTGAAGGATGAGAATCTGTCGGCCAACAAATCAACGGAATTTGTCGTCGGAGCCGATTACAGTCTGTCGAAGAGCAGCACGCTCTACGCGCAGGTTGGGTACGTCGATAACAGGGGAACCATGAACCAGTCGCTTGAATATGGGCAACCCGTTGCGCCGGGCGTCGCCACGACGGCTGCGATGGTAGGCATTCGCAAGCGGTTCTAAGGCTTCCCCCGCATGTCGCCGTGCGTTGCCTCGTTCGGCATGCGATGGAATCACACTCGGCGCCGCAGCGCCGAGTGTCGGTTGCATACCGTGGCGTCGCGGGCATACATGCCCGTTGTTGAATGAGATCAAAGTCCTATTGCCGCGAAAGCACGGCTACACCTGGACTTGTCGGGAACCCGATATTCGTCCTTTTTTGTCGGGCCTGCGCGAATCCAGTAAAACTGCCTGCATTTCGCCAGACCCGTTGTAGAAGAGCGACTTCGAGTCAAACCACAGAGGTCAGTCGTGAGCGCATTGGTAGTCGCCTTGATCGTGCTTGTGTGTGTGTTCGGCAGCAGGATGCGGGTCTAGCCCCAATACTGTTCACTTGATAACGACTTTGGGCGCTATTCGCTGATTCAGCGGCTCCCATCGTCGCCGGATCCGGAAATTCGACATCTTTCGCTTCACGCCGCGGGGATTGCGCTTGCCGCGGCTTTGCACCGCGCGCCCGCTAGCGATTTCCCGCAGTAAGCTGAGCCTCCAACTTTGCCACTGCTCAGGGGGGAATGGCCGCCGCCTCGGGCAGGCGTCGGTTCAGCACGCGCACGGCATGAACGAACGATAAGTCTTCGGGTCGCTGTCCGCTGTCCTGTGCTGCCTCGTACATCAGGCGACGGATCGCCGCGTGGGTAAGCATTAACGCATAGAACTCCTGACGGACCAGATCAGGCGTCTTGCTGCGCAGCACCTTCTTGCCATCGCACAGATGTGTCTTGATCTCGTCAAACATCTCTTCTATTTTCCAGCGCCGGTGGTACAGCGCCGCGAGTTCTATGGCAGGCGCTACCGCTGCGTCCAGCAGATTGGTGATCAGGCGATACTGCGGCTCGGCATCAGGCACGCCTTCCAGGCGATACTCGATGACCCGCACCCGCATGCCGTTGCGCTGGTGTCGCCGGTCGGTGTCGCTGGCATAGACGGTGCTCAGGTACGAACCGTCTGCCAGCGGCGCTTCGCACGGCAGCCGCAAATTCGACTTCACGCGCCACAGTAGCTTCGCTCCGGTGGCCACCGCGTCACGCCACATGTCATAGCCATAGAACAGGCGATCGGCCAGCACCAGCATGTCGTCCGAGAATGCCGGAAACAGCTGGCGCGTGAGCGCCTGTTCGCTGTCATCGCATACCCCGCCCATCTGAACCTCACACAGCGCGTGCGTTGCACATTCAGCCAGCGCTACAAAGCGAATCTGCGGATACGCGGCCTCACCGCGCCCGCCCTGCGCATAACCGAACGCCTGCGCATTGACCTTCTCATCAGGCACATCCAGCGTCGAGCCGTCCACGCTCATGACCCGGTAGCCCGCATAGTCGTCGCCTGCAGTTCGTGGGCGTTGCGCTGCCTGCCGGGCGAACAGCTCGCGCATCACCTGCCAGCCCAGGCGTGCGCGCCCCTGCGAGATAGCTGCCTTGCTGACCTGCGCATCGCGTACCTGGTCGCCGTAGATGCGCCGCAGCCCCTCGATCACCAGCCGAAACACTTCCTCATAGGCCACGCGCGGATACAGGCACATCGCCATCACGAAATACACCAGCACTTCCCGCGGCATATCGCGGCGTAGCCGCGTATGCACGCCGCACTTCACGAGCGCCTCCTTGACCTCGCCCAGCGAGCAGTTCAGCGCCAGATACCCCACCGCCAGATAGTCCGCGAGCCTCGCACCACCGGGCAGCGTTGCTTCCGTTCTTGCCATCTTCAAGCTCTTGTCGTTGCAGGCGCTTGAAAGTTAACACAAATTCGACTTTGTTAACAGTATTGCATTTAGGCCTATACACGTTCCCGATCATCCAGCGTCTGGTCGAGCAGGTAGTGACGGTGACGGATGCCCAACTGATCGAGACGATGCGCTTTTTCGCGCAGCGTATGAAGATCGTCGCGGAGCCGACCGGTTGCCTCGCCGCAGCGGCTGTCATGAGCGGCATCGTGCCGGTGGCGGGCAAGCGTGTCGGTGTGCTGATTAGCGGGGGTAATGTGGACCTGGCGCGGCTTGCGCAGTTTCTCGGCTAAAACCTACCACCCCAACTCTGTCCACAACGTATCGACGCGTCGTTTCACCGCGGCGTCCATCTCGATGGGGCGACCCCATTCCCGGT
The DNA here is from genome assembly GCA_049523075.1 of Paraburkholderia sp. Lineage (GTDB taxonomy): Bacteria > Pseudomonadota > Gammaproteobacteria > Burkholderiales > Burkholderiaceae > Paraburkholderia. Next base: position 3,623 of record JBEKNG010000233.1, on the reverse strand, counting down.
CGGTTTCGCCGGGCCATTTGTTGGTGGCGTCCAGACCCATCTTCGACCCTAGTCCTGCTATCGGCGAGGCGAAATCCAGATAGTCGATCGGCGTGCGATCGACTAGTACCGTGTCGCGCACCGGATCGATACGCGTCGTGATGGCCCAGATCACTTCCTTCCAGTCGCGAATATTCACGTCCTCGTCGACCACCACGATGAACTTCGTGTACATGAATTGTCGCAAGAAACTCCACACGCCGAACATTACCCGTTTGGCATGTCCAGGGTAGCTTTTCTTCATCTGCACGATTGCCATCCTGTAGCTGCAACCTTCGGGCGGCAGATAGAAATCGGTGATCTCAGTGAATTGCTTCTGCAGCAGCGGCACGAACACTTCGTTGAGCGCGACGCCCAGTACGGCCGGCTCGTCGGGCGGTTTGCCGGTGTAGGTGGAGTGGTAGATCGCATCGCGGCGCATCGTGATGCGCTCGACGGTGAACACCGGGAACCACTCCTGTTCGTTGTAGTAGCCGGTGTGGTCGCCATAGGGACCTTCGAGCGCGTGTTCGTACGCGGCGCTCGCACCTTTCGCCGGCCGTGGCGGCGCGCCGGCCGGAGCCGGCTCAGGCGCGCCTTCCTGCGGATAGATGAAGCCTTCCAGGACAATCTCCGCGCGCGCCGGCACCTGCAGCGTGTCGACGCCCGGCGTGATGCACTTTGCGAGTTCGGTACGGCCGCCGCGCAGCAGGCCCGCGAACTGGTATTCGGAGAGCGTGTCGGGCACCGGCGTGACCGCACCGAGGATGGTGGCCGGGTCTGCGCCGAGTACGACCGCCACCGGGTACGGCTTGCCGGGGTTCTGCAGCGCGAACTCGCGGAAATCGAGCGCGCCGCCGCGATGGGCAAGCCAGCGCATGATGAGTTTGTTACGGCCGATCAATTGCTGGCGGTAAATGCCGAGGTTTTGGCGGCTCTTGTTTGGGCCGCGTGTGACGGTCAGGCCCCATGTGATCAGGGGACCCGCATCGCCTGGCCAGCAGGTCTGTATCGGCAGCTTCGCGAGGTCCACGTCCGCGCCTTCCCAGACGATTTCCTGGCAAGGCGGGGCGCTCACCGTCTTGGGGGCCATGTCCCAGACCGCCTTGGCAAGCGAGAGCAGCTTGCCAGCGTCCCTGAGGCCCTTGGGCGGCTCAGGCTCCTTCAGCGCCGACAACAGGCGGCCGACGTCGCGCAGCGACTCCAATGCGCCGCTATCGCCGTCCTGTTCACCGCTTTCGATACCCATGCCAAGCGCGACGCGCCGCGGCGTGCCGAACAGGTTGCCGAGCACCGGGAACGCATGGCTCTGCCTGCTCTCAAACAGTAACGCCGGGCCTCCGGCGCGCAGCACGCGGTCGCACAGCTCTGTCATTTCGAGGATGGGCGAGACGTTTTGCGGGATACGACGTAGCTCGCCCAGCGTCTCGAGGCGGCCGACGAAGTCGCGCAGGTCTTTGTATTTCATCTGGTCCGGATCAGGGCCGCAATGCGGCGGGAAAGTGGCGCGCGACAGGCCGTCGGCGCGCATGAACTATTGTCGATTTTACCTGCGTTGGTTAGCGCACGTTACGGGAGCGATTCTTTAACTGACCTGAGAGGCGTGTAGCGCGCGGGTTTGGACCCGCTGAACACCATTCATTATTACAATTAGTTATAGATTTGCCAGTCTATAGTGTTGACGATCTATTAAACCCTGCTAGAATCCGGTCACATTGGTTGCAGGGCGTGAACGTTTTTACCACCGCCCCCGGTCCATTTGACGCAACGCGTCACCGCTTACCGACCCGCCTGCACGGTATTTGACGGCCTTTTTTGCAGTCCTCGCCAGCGCAACCTGACGCTGGTTTTTCGTGGGAGCCTCTGCGTGCGTGCTTTTTAGGCACGGCGCCGAGTTGTTCCGAGATGGCTCCCCACCGACGGTTATGCCGTATTCCCGACGCCGCTGCTGCCCTAACCAGAGCACGCGACGTCTTGACTCTGCGAACGTGTTTTGATGCCGGCTCGACCGGTGGGGTTCGCAGATCATGCAAGATGGGAGATCTGAATGAACGCCTGGTTAACGTGGCGTCCCGACGAAAAACTTGCGCAAGCCATGCGCGGTGTCTTACGTCGCGGGACGCGTATGAGTCATCACCTGTTCAGCATTGTTGGCGGTTCCGCCATTCTGCTGGCGCTCGCGCTGTGGCTGATGCCCACCTGGCGCGGTACGCTGGCTGCCAAGCTGATGCCGGTCATTTCTGCCGCTGTGCAGGCCGGCCCCGCCCGTCTGTTGCAGGGCAATCCGCTGCCGTCGTTCGCGCCCGCCAACGCGGTGCCGTCCGACGATTCGCTGTCCGCGTCCGCCAACGCGGTGGGCGGCGACGCCAGCAATGGCGCAACCAGCAGCAATACGAGCTATGACGGCGCCTTTGACGGCAGTGGTACGAGCGGTCTCGGTGTCACGGCGTTCAACACGCTCGATCCGCATTCGGTGCAAAGCATCAGCGCTCTCGCGCGTCTGATTCCTTCGCAGCGTGTCGCTCCTGACGCACGCGACGACCGCGCGCTGGTCTCCACCCGCGAGCAGGATCTGGTGGCTTCCTATCTGGCCCGGCGCTATCGCGTCGCCCAGGAACCGGTAAGCGAACTCGTCAAGGCGGCCTTCGATACCGGCCGCGAAGTCGGGCTCGATCCGCTGCTGCTGCTCTCCGTGATGGCGATCGAGTCGGGCTTCAACCCGTATGCCGAAAGCGGCGTGGGGGCGCAGGGCCTGATGCAGGTGATGTCGAAGGTACATTCGGACAAGTTCCAGTATTTCGGCGGCGAAAGCGCCGCGCTCGATCCGCTCGCCAATATCAAGGTTGGGGCGCTCGTACTGAAGGACTGCATCGCACGCGGCGGTACGCTGCCGGGCGGCCTGCGTCTGTACGTGGGATCGAGCTCGCAGGACGACGGTGGCTATGGCGCGAAGGTGATGGCGGAACGTGGCCGTCTGCGTGACGTGGCGCGTGGCCGCAAGGTGCCGATCAATGCCCCGCAAGCGCCGCCGGTAGTCACGACGGCTGCGTCGGTGGCGGTGCCGGCTGCTGCAGCGCCGGCCAAGCGTGTCCAGGTGACGCTCGACGCGGCGCATCCACTGACCACGGCCACCCCGGTGAAGGCGCCGGAACAGGACGACGCCAGCACGACGGCGACCAAGCATGCTTCGACGTCGGAGTTGGGCGCTTGAGCGGTTGCAGGGATAGCGCGATAAAGGCAGTACCGGTCGTACAAATAGAGAAGGCACCCGCGGGTGCCTTTTTTCATGGTTCGACGCTTCTTGATCAGCCGACTGCTTACGTTGGTTGAGCCCCACCGCTTGGGCGCGCGCTGAGGCCAACCCAGCTCAGCGCGCAAAGAACCCGTGCAAACGTTCGACCGCTTCTTCGAGCTTTGAATACGCCGTTGCATACGACAACCGGATGTAAGAGCGCGGCGCATGGTTGCCGAAATCCATGCCCGGTACCAGCACGACTCCTGCGTCGTGCAGCATGGCTTTGGTCAGCGCGGCGCTGTCGCCAGCTGCCGCGTGGGCGACCTGATTGCAATCCGCGTACACATAGAATGCGCCGTCCGGCATGACC
>JBEKNG010000232.1:0-7954 GCA_049523075.1 Paraburkholderia sp. | reverse complement strand
TGACCGGCGAGCACAACGTTGGCCTTGGGCGCTGGTCGGAAGCGGATCTGGCGGCGTTCCTGAAGACCGGCGCGAATGCGCACGCGTCGGCGTTCGGCTCGATGACCAGCGTGATCAACAACAGCACGCAGGCCACGAACGACACGGATATCGCCGCAATGACGAGCTATCTGAAGTCGCTGCCGGCCGCGGGTGGCACGGGCGCGCCGCCGTATTCGTATGATGCGCAGGCTACTAAGGTGTCGCTGATGCGTCCGGCGAACGATGCCGGCGCGCGTGTCTATACGGAGTACTGCATGCATTGTCACGGGGTGGATGGCCGGGGCTTTGCGCCGATGTTGGCGCCGCTAGCGGGCAACCCGAATGTGCTGGAGCACGATGCGTCGTCGCTGATAAACGTCACGTTGAATGGCACCGACGATCTGGTGATTCAGGGCATTCCTGCGCCGTACCCCATGCCGAAATACGCGCCTGTATTGAACGACAAGCAGATCGCCGATGTCCTGACGTTCGTTCGCGCAGGGTGGAATAACGGCGCGCCGGCGGTGACGGTGGACGCGGTGGCGAAGCTGAGGAAATCGACGCAAGCGGCGCGGTAGGGGCTCACCGACGCTGTCCCACCTTCTGCCGCTTCTCCAGCGCACGCGCGTACCAGGTGAGGGGGAAACACATCGCGAAGTAGATCAGCGCTACCATCCCATAGATCGGAAACGGCCGGAACGCTGCGTTGGTAATCATCGTTCCGGTCTTGGTCAACTCGGTGAAGCCGATAATCGACGTCAGCGCCGTGCTTTTCACGACCTGCACCAGAAACCCGACAGTCGGCGCAACGGCGATTTTCTTGGCTTGAGGCCACACGATATAGCGCAATTGCTGGCCGAACGTCATGCCGAGACTCGCACCCGCTGCCCACTGTCCACGCGGCACCGCCTCCACGCAACCACGCCAGATATCGACGAGATAGGCACTCGTGTACAGCGTCAATGTGACGATCGCCGCAGTCCACGGCGATACGTCCACCCCTAACAACGGCAACCCGAAGAAAGCCAGAAATAGTTGCATTAGCAACGGCGTGCCCTGGAACAGTTCCACGTACACCGACACCAGGCGCCGCAACCACGGCAGCGGCGAGACGCGCATCGCGAGAAGCACAAACCCCACCAGACTGCCGCACACGAATGCGATCAACGACAGCAGTACTGTCCAGCGCGCGGCGAGCAACAGATTGCGGGCGATATCCCACAGCGTGAATTCGACCATGATCAGCGCTCCGTGGTAATGGTACGGGCGCCACGCCACGCGAGCAGGAGCCGCCAGCCGCGCGGCTCGTCAGGCCGGTGTGGCATGCGGCCCGCGAACAGTCCACGCCCCAGCCAGTTGAGCAATTGTCTCAACACAATTGAGAGCGCCAGATAGGTCACGGTGATGATCACGTAGCTTTCGAACGAGCGGAAGTTGCGCGACTGGATGAAGTTCGCCGCATACGTCAGGTCCGGCACGGAGATCTGCGAGACGACAGCCGAGCCGAGCATCACGATCAGTACCTGGCTCAGCAGCGAAGGAAACACGTTCGCCAGCGCCTGTGGCAACACGACATAGCGGAACACCTGCCGTCCGTGCAGGCCGAGTGCCTGCGCCGCCTGGACCTGGCCACGTGAAATCGACTCGATGCCGGCGCGCACGATCTCGATCGCGTACGCGCCGAGATTGACCGTCATCGCCAGAATCGCGGCCTGCACCTCGTCGATACGAATGCCGAGGCTAGGCAAGCCGAAGAACACGAAGAACAACTGCACAATGAACGGCGTGTTGCGGATCAATTCAACATACGCCGCGATCACCGTACGCGCCCAGCGCGGTCCGGCCACGGCGACACTGGCGCCGCCAATGCCTACGAGTCCGCCCAGCACGGTGGACACCGCAGTAAGCCCCAAGGTGACGGCGGTGCCGCGTGCAAGCATGCCGGCATAGATGCCGAAGCCGCTAAAATCGAACGCATAACTCATGACATGCCGCCCATCGTGAATCAGACTCCATCCGGTCAACCCGGTTGATCCGGGCGAAAAGGTTATAGATCGGTCGGCAGCGGTGCACGCAGCCATTTCACCGAAATCGCGTTCATCGTGCCGTCCTTGCGGGCGCGGGCAATCGTTTCGTCGATTTTCTGCTTCAGGCGCGGCTCGTTTTTGTTCAGGCCGACGTGATCGGGAGAGCTGAACAGCGCAAACTTCTGCTCGGGATCGTTCGCGGGATGACGCGCGAGGATCGTCGCTCCGACGTCGTTGCCGACCACCATCAACTGTACCTGACCAGAAAGAAACGCCGAAATTGCGCCATTGGGATCGTCGAATCTTTTGATGGTGGCGGTTGGCGGAGCGATCCTGGTGACGCTCAGATCTTCCAGCGTGCCACGCGCCACCGAAATCGTCTTGCCGGCGAGGTCGCCCGCGTTCTTCACGGGTAAACTCTCTGGACCAAAGACCGCTAGATAGTACGGCGCGTACGGCTGCGAAAACTCGATGACCTTCTCGCGTTCGGGCGTCTCCCCGACTGAAAGCAGCATGTCGGCCTTGTGGTCGGCGAGGTAGGCCATACGGTTGTCGCCCGTCACCTGAACCAGTTCGACCTTCGCGTTCAGTGCCTTGCCGATCAGGTTGGCGACGTCGATGTCATAACCTTCCGGCTTCATATCGGGGCCAATGGAGCCGAACGGCGGGTAGTCTTCGAAGACGCCAATCCGCACGACACCGGACTTGGCGATCGTATCCAGTGCATCAGCGTGGGCGGCTGGCGCCACGACAGCGGACACCACGGCGATGCCCGCGAGCGCCCACCGGGCGGCAGCCGTCGCCAAGACACGCCGGACACGCCGGACACGCAGAGTCAGTGAGTCAGGAGTGGTCATGGTCATTCCTCTGTTGAAAACGTGGGCTCGGATGAAGCTATCAATGCGTGACAAACTCAGCGTGCGACGCACTTCAATGCGAAACACTAGCCGCGATCAACTTGCACGCGTGAGGCGGCGCGAGCCATGCCCTGCGAACGCGCTGCGGGTGGATGCACTCTAGGTTTGCCAAAATCACCCAACAAACGAAATCTCTGCATGGACGCCATGACGTAAGCTCATGCGGTCTGCGGTCTGCGGTCTGCGGCCGGCGGCCGGCGGCCGGCGTTTGCGGGCCGGATGCCCTGGAGCGGGCCCCAATCGCCGAGGGTGCGCGAGGAGCGGGTTTACGTCCAGAGCGCGACGCGCGTGGGCCGTAACGCGAGGTATGAGGAAAGCACGATGTGATGCGATTGGCGCTTCGCTTGCCCTGTTAGGGGGCATCGGAAGGTTGAAACGCGTGATCATAGGACGGGTCAAGCTTCGCAGCGTGAGTGGAACGCATGCAGAGGGCATCGGAAGGTTGAAACAGGTGAACGCAGGACGGTTCGCGCTTCGTAGCATGAGTGGAACGCATGCGACTCGGGAGCGTGAAGAGCCGCGAAGTTTTTTGATCGCTTATGCTGAGGGGCTCACTGGGGGTGGGCAGTCTGCCGGCTGCATCCCCAAGCAATGCATTTTTCTGATACCCGGACCGCGCCCATGCGACGACTTCCCCCGCTCAACGCGCTGCAGATCTTCGAGACAGTTGCGCGGCACCGCAGTTTCACGCGTGCGGCCGACCATCTCTGCCTGACGCAAGGCGCGGTCAGCCGGCAGATTCTCGCGCTTGAGGACTACTACAAGTTTCCGCTCTTCAAACGCCAGGCCAAGGGGCTCACGCTTACGGCGGAAGGCGAGTTGCTGTTGCCGGCGGTGAAGGAGAGCTTCGCGCGGATCGAGGAGATCTCGCTGCGCCTCACACGCCAGCGTACCGATCTGGCATTGAAGGTACCGACTTGCGTGATGCGCTGGATGCTGCCCAAAATCATGCAGTTTCAGGCCGAGTATCCGGACCTGCACGTACAGATCACCACCACCTGGCAGCATGATGTCGACTTCCAGGTCGAGCCGTTTGACGCCGCGATCATCTATGGCTCATCGCCGGGCGCCGACGTGCAGGCGGTGCCGCTCTTTGAAGAGCGTCTGACGCCGGTCTGCGCGCCGGAGTTGCTCAACGACAAGCCGCTCGATAGCGTTGCCGACCTTGCGCGCCACACCCTGCTGCATCCGACTCGCGACCACCGCGACTGGAGGATGTGGCTCGATCACGTGGAGGCACGCCATATCGACGCCAGTCACGGCCCGAGCTTCGACACGCTCGACCTGGCGACGAACGCGGCCCTACAGGGGTTTGGCGTCGCGATCAGCGATCTTGCGCTGATCGACGAGGACGTGGCGGCCAAGCGGCTGGTCAGACCGTTCGATACCGTGTTGATGACGGGGTGGCGCTATTACTTCGTCTATCCGGAATGCGTCGCGCATCAACAGAAGGTCAACCTGTTCCGCGAGTGGATTACGGAGCATTGGACCGAGTGAAGGTGAGGGTGGCGCCACAGAGTGGCGCGACCCTATGGCGACAGCGCATCGCGCAAAAACATTGAGCCGGCTCGCAGTGCGAACTTACGGCGCAAACGACAGAAACAGATACGCCGCGAACAGCGACAGGTGCACGGCTCCCTGCAGGATCGTCGTGCGTCCCGAACTCAATGTGAGGGTGCCGACTATCAACGTTAGCAACAGCATGACCATTTCCTTGCCGTCGATGCCGAGCACGAGCGGCTGACCGGTCCACAGGAACACGCAGGCCACAGTAGGAATGGTCAGGCCGATACTGGCGAGTGCCGAACCGAGCGCCAGATTCAAGCTGTTCTGCAAGCGATCGGCACGCGCCGCCCGGATCGCCGCGAGTCCCTCGGGCAACAAAACCAGCGCCGCGATCACAATGCCCACCACCGCAGGCGGCGCGCCGATATTTTTCACGGCCGTCTCCACAGTCGGCGAGAGCAGTTTGGCGAGCAGTACCACGGCTACCAGACACACCAGCAGCAACGAGGCGCTTAGCAGGGCCTGCGCGACGCTCGGCGGTTCGGCGTGCACGCTTTCATCGGGCGTGGCGGCGAGAAAATAGTCACGATGCCGCACCGTCTGCACGAACACAAACACGCCGTACAGCACCAGCGACGAGATCCCCGCAAACGCCAGTTGCGACGATGACAGCAACGGACCCTCACGGGTGGTGGTGAAATTCGGCATGACCAGCGTCAACACCGACAAAGAGGCGAGCACGGCGAGCGTCGCGGCGGCGCCGCGCGCCTGGAAGTCCTGTTCGCGATGGCGGATACCGCCCACCAGCAGACAAATGCCGACGATGCCGTTACACACGATCATCACCGCGGCGAACACGGTATCGCGCGCAAGGCCGGCTTTCTCCGGACCGGACGTGAGCATCACCGAAACGATCAGCGCGACCTCGATCACTGTGACGGCCACCGCCAGCACCAGCGTGCCGAACGGTTCGCCGACCCGGTGTGCGACCACTTCTGCGTGATGCACGGCGGCGAACACGGCGCCGGCGAGCGCCACGCCGACCAGCGCCAGCAGCAAACCATAGCCAGGCAGTGCATAGGTGGCGCCCAGAATGATCCAGGCGGCGATGGGCATTCCAATGGTCCAGCGAGGTAGCGCAGGCGATGTTGTCGTCATCCAGTCGTTCCTTTTTTAGTGCTTATGGCATGAAGGCGGGGCGTGCCGGCGCTAGAGAAAGTCCGGCTGAATCACTTGGACAAGCGCGTCTCCGTTGCAGCCTGAGCGGCGACGCAACTTGATGCAGTGACTCAGGAATACGCACTAATACATTAAACTATAACGAATATGTGTCGAAAACGAACGCGAGTTTTTAAGGAGATGTTGTGATTCGAAGCCAGGAAACCCTGAATCTGTTGCTCGACAGCATTATCCGTTTCGTCCGTGACCGTCTGGTGCCGAACGAGGAAATCGTCGCTGAAACCGATCAGATTCCCGCTGCGCTATTGCAGGAAATGAAGGACCTTGGATTGTTCGGGTTATGTCTGCCGGAAGAGTACGGCGGCCTCGGCTTGACCATGGAAGAGGAAGTGCTGGCGGCCATGGAACTCGGCAAGACCTCACCGGCGTTTCGTTCGGCCATCGGCAGCAACAATGGCATCGGCTCGACGGGTATCGTCATCGACGGCACGTCTGTCCAGAAGGAGAAGTATCTGCCGCGGCTTGCTTCGGGCGAGCTGATTGGCTCGTTTTGCCTGACCGAGCCGGAAGCCGGTTCCGACGCCGCATCGCTCAGAACTACCGCCGTGCGCGACGGCGATCATTATGTGCTGAACGGCACCAAGCGCTTCATCACGAACGCCCCGGAAGCGGGCCTCTTCACCGTAATGGCGCGCACCGATTCCACCGTGAAAGGCGCCGGCGCAATCTCTGCGTTCGTTGTGGAAGCGGGTACGCCGGGACTGTCGCTCGGCAAGATCGACCGCAAGATGGGTCAGAAGGGCGCCCATACCTGCGACGTGATCTTCGATAACTGCCGCGTGCCGGTGGCGAATCTGATTGGCGAGAAAGAGGGCGTGGGCTTCAAGACGGCCATGAAGGTGCTCGACAAGGGCCGCCTGCATATCGCCGCCGTGGCGACGGGGGCGGCCGAACGCATGCTGGCGAACGCGCTGCGCTATGCCATGGAGCGCAAGCAGTTCGGCAAGCCGATCGTTGAATTCGAGTTGATCCAGGCCATGCTGGCTGATAGCCGGGCGGAGATTTACGCCGCCCGCTGCATGATCGTCGATGCGGCACGCCGCCGCGATGCGGGCGAGCGGGTCACGAGTGAAGCCTCATGCGCGAAGATGTTCGCGACGGAAATGTGCGGACGCGTGGCGGATCGTGCCGTGCAGATCTTCGGTGGCGCGGGCTATATGAGCGAGTATGGGATCGAGCGGTTCTACCGCGACGTGCGCCTTTTCCGCATTTACGAAGGGACGACGCAGATCCAGCAGATTGTGATTGCGCGCGAGATGCAGCGCAGTTTCGAGGGTTGAGTGATTGTCTGGCGAAGCGGGCACAACCCTTGGTGAACCAGGGTTGCGCCCGGTCTGATGCGCTTACTGGCCAATCTCGCGGATCGTCAGTGCATTCTTCACTGAGGTCACGCCCGCTACGCCTTGCGCGGCTTGCGTAGCCAGGTCGATTTGCGATTGCTCGGGTACCGAACCTTCCAACGTTACCGCACCGTCGCGTGCATGGACCGTGATGTTGTCAACGCTCACGCCCTTCGTCCTGGACAGCGTCTTACGTACGCTGCGTTGCAAAGCGCGATTAGCCGCCTTGGTCGACTTGGCGCTCGGCGCTGCCATCGTGCCGGATGCGGCCATTGCATCGCTGCTTTGCGCATAAGCGTTGAGGGATGCCACGACGATGAGCGTGCCGCCGATAACCTTGATTGCCTGGAATGCTTTCATTTTCAAGTTTCTCCTGTTGTCATGATTCGTCACGATTCCGGAGGGAACCGCAGGATTGCACCAACGGGTACTTCGGGACCAAAGCTGAGTGAAACGTTGCTGCGAGTGATGCAAACCTGTCTGCTGATCAAGCGGGCCGAGGCACATGCAAGCCCGCAAGGGCTGTGCGGTGACCGGAAGTAACAATACTCCGAATTGAAAGTATTTTGAACGCAAGTGTAAGCAGAAATGCTGCTTTGATACAACGGATTGCCTTGCAATCGCAACAAAGAGCCAGTCGTTGCGCGAGTTTGCTACTCGCTTTTCGTTCAACAGACAACTTTTATCGTTGCACGCCCCTATGACACATTCGTTGCTCCCGATCATTCCCTTGCGCCGTGACGACCTGCCGGTCGATACGGTCGAGCTGGCTCGCTACATGGTCGGCAAGTACCTGGTGCACGACGTGCCGGAAGGGCGCATGAGCGGGCGCATCGTGGAGACCGAGGCCTATCCGGTCGGCGATTCGACCAGTTATGCGTTTCTCGGTCTGAGGGCCTACAAC
>JBEKNG010000231.1:0-7957 GCA_049523075.1 Paraburkholderia sp. | reverse complement strand
CGGCCCATCACCGGCGCCAGCAGCACGGCGAAGATGCCGAGCGGTGCGGTGACGAGGCCCGCGTCTACCGAGCGATAGTTCAGATACTCCTGCATCCACTGGGGTAGCAGCACCAGGTTTCCGAAGAACACGCCGTATGCAACGGAAATCGCGGCTGTTCCGCCCAGAAAATTACGCTGCGAGAAGAGTCGCAGATCGACGATTGGATTCTTTTCAGTCAGTTCCCAGACAACAAAGAACGCGAAACTGATGGCCGCCGTGATTGCCAGGACAACGATGACGGGAGACAAAAACCAGTCCAGGTCCTTACCTTTGTCGAGCATGATCTGCAGCGATGCAACCCATGTGATAAGCAGCCCCAGACCAACGGCGTCGATTGGAAGCTTTTGTGTCGGCGTTTCACGCGTTCGATAAATCATCCACGTGATGCCGGCCGCGAAAATGCCGACCGGAATATTGATGTAGAAGATCCATGACCATGAATAGCTGTCGGTGATCCAGCCTCCCAGTGCAGGTCCAGCAATCGGACCGACCGTTGCGGTCATGGCCCACAGCGAGAGCGCTATCGAGGACTTTGCCTTCGGCCAGGAGCTGAGCAGAATTGCTTGTGACAGGGGAATCAGCGGACCCGCTACGACGCCCTGCAAGACCCGTTCAGCCAGCAGTACCGGTAGGGTGGGCGCAGCGCCGCACAGCCACGATGACAGCACGAACAACAGGATCGCGCCTACAAACAGCCTGATCTGGCCGATGCGCTGCGTGAGCCATCCGGTCAATGGAATCGAGACAGCATTAGCTGCGGCGAATACAGTGATAACCCAGGTGCCTTCATCCACGGAAACACCGAGGTTGCCCGAGATGGTGGGAATCGCAACGTTCGCGATCGACGTGTCTAGCACGTTCATGAAGGTGGCGAGCGCCACTGCGAGGGTCGCCAAAAACAGCTGCCCCCCTTTCAGAGGCGGCGGGGGGGAAGGTGGTGCCGTAGCCATAAGTGTCAAACCCGGAGTTGATTGGCAAGGCTTACATCCGCCTGGAGATAGATTTCAGCCCATCTGCGGCCACCTTCGGTGCGTCATCGCCTTCAGCGTCGGAACCCGCATTGGCCGCGACGATGTGGGCGATTTCAGCGTCGGCTTCGTCGCCATACCGGTTGAAGACGTTGGTCTGATAGACCGTGTTCTGCGCGTCCGCCAGTTGGTCGCCGTTTGTTCCTTGACGTTGACATCAACGTTCATCGACAGGCCGATCCGTAGCGGATGCTTTTCAAGCTCCTGTGGGTCGAGCGCGATCCGCACCGGCAGACGCTGTACGACCTTGATCCAGTTACCGGTTGCGTTCTGCGCCGGCAGCAGCGAGAACGCCGAGCCCGTGCCCGCCGAAAAACCGACCACCTTGCCATGAAACACGACCGACGAACCGTACACGTCGGCCGTCAGTTCGGCCGGCTGGCCGATGCGAATATGCCTCAGTTGCCCTTCTTTGAAGTTGGCGTCGACCCATACGGCATTCAGCGGCACGATGGCCATCAATGGATTACCCGGCGAGACGCGCTGGCCGACCTGCACCGAGCGCCTCGCGACATAGCCGCTGACCGGCGCTGGAAGCGTGTTACGTGCGTTGGCGAGGTATGCATCGCGTACCTTGGCAGCGGCAGCCTGAACGTTCGGATGGTTCGCAATCGTGGTGTTGGCGGTCAGCGCGCGGTTCGATGCGAGCTGCTGCTGCGCGGCGTCGAGGGCGGCCTGTGTGGTCTTGACGGCGTCACGTGCGTGCGAGATTTCCTCCAGCGACACAGCGCCCGTTTCGGCGATCGTCATCCGACGGCGCAGGTCGTCCTGTGCGCGTGAAAGATCGGCTTCGCGCTCGGCGACCTGTGCGCGGTACTCGTTGTCGTCGACGAAGAGGCCACGTACGTGACGCACCGTCTGCGCGAGATTAGCTTCGGCCTGTTGCAAAGCGACGCGCGCATCGGCTGCGTCGAGTACAACAATCGGATCACCCGCCTTTACGGTTTGCGTGTCGTCGGCGTTGACTGCGATGACCGTGCCGGTGACTTGCGGCGTAATCTGCACGACATTGCCATTCACATATGCGTCGTCGGTGTCCTCGTAAAAACGTGCGACGCGGTAGTAATAAACGCCATACGCAACCGCGGCGACCAGGACCGCCAGCACGACCAACGTCATGCCGAGCTTGCGATTGCCGCCACGTCCTGAGTTTCCGTCAGCCGATTATTGATTAGTTATACTAATTTAAATGCTCCGTATTCTCTCAATCTGCTTCGTTGATTCGGGTAAGTTTGGGTTGTGGGTTAGCTGGCTGCGGTCTTGCTCGAGGGCGACGCCGGAGCATGGGTGGGTACCACCAGACCCGTCTGCGTTGCATCGAAACCGCCGCCAAGTGCCTTGATCAGGCCGATCTGCACGTCACGTCGTCTCATCTTCAGGTTCGTCACCGTCTGTTCTGCGGCGAGGCGATTCTGGTCGGCGGTCAGTACCTGCAATTGCTCCGACAGGCCGGCCTTGTAGCGGATCACGGCAAGCTGATAAGCCTTGGTCGAGGCGTCGAGCGCAAGCTGGGCGTCACTCGATTGCTGGTCGATCGAGTGGATCGTAGTGATTTGCGTGGCGACATCCGAGAGCGCGTTGATCAGCGTCTGGTTGTAGTTGGCGACATCGAGATCGAAGTCGGCATAACGGCCTTTCAGTTGCGAGCGCAATGCACCGGCGTCGAAGATCGGCAGGTGAATGGCCGGCCCGAACTGCATACTACGGCTCGACGCAGTCAGGAATCTGCCCCAGCCAAATGCATCGAAGCCGAAACCCGCAGATAGATTGATGTCCGGGGAGAACTCTGCCTTGGCTTCCTTCACATCATGCATCTCGGCTTCGACCTGCCAGCTTGCCGCTACGATATCCGGGCGGCGTGATACCAGATCGGCAGGCAAATTGTCTGGCAGCGCAACCGCGTCGCCAGGCGTGAGCACCGGCTTGGCGATCTGCAGCCCGCGATCCGGTCCCTTGCCAAGCAGGGCACCGAGCTGGTAGCGCACAGTGGTGATCTGGCCGTCGAGATCAGTCAGGTTGGCCTGGCTCGTGGCAATGTTGCCATTAGCGGTTTGGCGCTCGACGTTGGTGTCGAGGCCGGCGACGACGCGCCCGTTGGTGATCCGCCCGATATCCTGGCGATTGGCGATTTCGCGCGCGGCGATATCGCGCAAAGCGTACAACTGCGCGAGCTGGTTATAGGTGCTGGCAACTGTCGCGGCGAGTGTCACACGCGCCTGCTGCACGTCGGCTTCGGCGGCTTTCTCCTGCGACACCGCCTGGCCAAGGCGTTGACGGTTCTTGCCCCACAGGTCCAGATCCCAGGAGGCGCTCGCCAACGCACTGTTCTCGTTGAACCAGGTGTCGCCGTAGGGCGGCGGCTAGATCGAGTTGGCCGAGAATATCTCGCGGTTCCACGAATAGCTGCCGTTGACCTTCGGGTAAAGGGCCGAGCGCGTGCTTTCGATGTACGACGAAGCCTTCGCGAGGCGGGCCTGCGCCTGGGCGATCGACGGGCTGCCTTCCAGCGCCTCCGCGATCAGTTGCGGCAGTTGCGGGTCGCCGAACTGGCCGGCCCAGTCGAGCGAAGGCCACTGGCTGCCCTGCGACGGCAGGCTCTGATTGGACTCGTACTGTGCCGCCGACGACATCTGTTTGTCGCTTTTGATGCCGCTATAGTTCGCGCATCCCGTGAGGGCAAGCGCCGCCACCGCCGCGGTAACAGCGGCCCAGCACGACACCGCGGGCGCGGACAGGGAAAGGGATTTCATTGCTCGACTCTTCTTTGGCTAAAAATAACAATGGACAAGGCAGCTAACTTACTAAGGGATATGACCAAAACTGGTTGCCATATCACGGTCTGCCCCGGTTAGCTCCCCGCTATTGACGAGGACACGGCGTAGCATGCTTTTTAGGAACCCAACTTCTTCCGCCGTGAAGCCTGATAGCAGGCTCTCTAATACGCCGCTGAAGATCGCTGGCATCCTGGTCGCTATGCTTTGGCCCTCCGGTGTCGTGGCAAGGCGCACCTCGCGCCGGTCTTCGCTGCTACGAACCCGCGTGAGAAGTCCGCGCTTTTCCAGCCGGTCAGCCAGTCGCGTGACTGAGCTTGCGTCTACGCCACATTCACGGGCCAGTTCCGCAGCAAGTTCGCACCTTCCGCTCGCGACCATGAACAGGATGCGGCCTTGCGTGCTAGTAATCCCGAACTCGGCCATCGTCCGCTGCGTGACCATGTTCAACATCGTCGATTTCACTCGTGAGAGGAGATAGCCGACGCTTTCATCAAACTGGTATTCGCGGACGTCAGACACCGCGACAGTGTCTTGGCTTTTCATGAATTAGATGCTGTAGCAATCATTGCGAAGGCATTGTATCCAAGGGATTTTTGCAACGCCGGTCAATGATTTGTGCATTTCCGAACGTCATCCGCAGGGCTTTCGGCTGTTTGCAACGATTGGCTCGACGAGGCGCAAACCGGAACAGGTCGGACTGTCTCCTGGAGATGTCTCGCCTTTTTGAACGCGGATGCTCGCGCAAAAAATTCAGATCAGATCTGGGCCACATCGCTATAAACATAAGCGAATAGCACTGTTGCAAATTCGTAGCTTGTTGGTGGCTGGGCGTTAGCGTATTTTTCTGCAGACAATTGCGAAATTCTCTGTCGCCGTCCAGAATTACGCTCCTTGAAGAGAACGATGATGAATTTGGGCGAACTTATACACGGTGGCGCGTGGCCGCTAGTTTTTCTGAGCGTTCTTGCGGCCTCTGTTGGCCTGCCGATTCCCGCAATCCCCGTTCTCGTCATGGCAGGGACAGCGATTCAACTGTCGTACATCGATACCGGTCATCTGTGGCTAAGGCTGGGAGTCACTCTGGCGGCAGCTGTAGCGGGCGGAACCATAGCTGATGTCGCCTGGTTTGTTGCGGGGCGAGTTTTCGGCAGCCGGGCATTGGGCATGATCTGTTGTCTGACGCTGTCCAAGGATATCTGTGTCAGGCGGGCTGACCGGTTCTGGATCTACTGGGGCCCGCGTATTCTGCTGGCAGCCCGGTTCCTGCCGGGTCTGTCACTCGTGCTAATCCCGCTTGCAGGGGCGATGCGCGTGAGTTGGCCCACCTTCCTTCTTTATGACTGCGCGGCGACGGCACTATGGTCAGCCGTCGGCCTGGGATTGGGCATGGTGTTCGCACCGCAGATGCAGGCGATCTTTGACTCAGTCCATCGGGTTGGCAGTGCGGCAGCCTTCATCGTGATCGGCCTTCTCGTCTGCTATGCGAGTTACCGGTGGATTCGCCGGCGAAACTTTGCGGCCCGACTCGAAAAGCGGCGCATCAGCGTAGAGGCGCTCCGCTCGAGGATCGAGAGTGGTCAACCTCTCAACATTCTGGACGTGCGGGCATTCCACCAACGGTTGATCAACCCCGTTGTGATTCCCGGCGCGAGGTTTGTCGACGATACGGATATTGCGGGGGTCGTTGCAAGTTGTGACACCGGGCAGACGACCGTTATTTACTGCTCCTGTCCCAACGAGGTGTCCGCGGCGTTGCTAGCAACAGCACTCGGAAAGCTCGGCTTGCGCGAGTCACTCCCTCTACATGGTGGCATTGAGGCTTGGCTTGCAGCAGGGTTCCCGGTTGACCCGGTAAGCAGTCTCGACAATGTGAACACCGGCAAGCGTAGCGAAATCCTGTTTCCGTGGCCGGTCGGTGCAGACGCCGGCTGAATTATTCCATTGCGCACACGTCCTAACGCAGAGGATGGAGACGGGGTCGCGGACCTTCGTTCAGGACGGGGAGTTGCGAAGGTGGCATAGAAGACTTCAGATGGCTTTGCAGCCGTCCAACAGGACATCGATCGCAGAGCGAACCTTGTCGGCGAGGACGGCCCGTTTGGGCTTCGCCATTATCCCAAGCAACATCTGCAGATGTATCTCATAAGTCAACATGTCGTGAAACAGTACTGCAGTTTTGCGCGGATCGATAGAACCGATTTCGCCGGCGCGTCTCCGCTCTTCGAAAAAGTCTGTCAGGAATTGGTAGGTCTGGGCGGGACCGCTTTCGAACCAGATGCGTCCCACCTCCGGGAAACGATATGCCTCGCCGGTAACGAGGCGCTGGAGGGCGATCGCCCGAGGCGACAACACCGCGTCAAGATAGGTTTGGCCGATTGCCTGCAGCGCTTCGCGCAACGGCATTGAGGAGGCCTTGGTCCGGAAGAGTTTTGCCAGTATCTCGCCACACAGCGCGCCGATGGCGGCGACGAAAACACCTTCCTTTCCCTTGAAATACGAATAGATGGTCGTTTTCGATCCACCGACTGCGGCGATGATTTCGTCAAGGCTGACGCCGTCGTAGCCCTTCGCGAGAAATAGCTCAGACGCGGCAGCCAGGAGATTGCTTCGTTTCTGAGTCGATGGTCGGTCGGGTGACACATCGGCTTTGTGACGCTTTTGAGCCTTCGCAATTGTTGCCGTCATGGCGTTTCGAGTTCGAAGAAAGGTTGTAGTTGACCGTTAGCACCGTCGGATATTCGCGATCCGACCAGTTCGATAGTATAGTTCTTCATCCGCCAGGGCCGGATGGGCATGGACGCGCGTACGGTGTGTTGGGCACAAGAATTCGAGGAAACTGCGCGGCGGAGCTATTCGCGGAGCCACCTCTGGGTGCTGCCACCAGCCAATTGCGGCAGTTTGACTGAATGCGTCGGTCTAACGGATATGCGGGCCTGCCAAACTAGATGATGGCTAAATTGCGCGGTGTAAAATGCGGCATCGACACGACTGGGGATGGTTGACCCCACATCATGATCGGCGTTCACGTGCAAAAAATTGTGCTGAACCTAATATGCTTCTAGCGGAGAGATTATAAATATGGGTTCCAACGACACGCCGGGAGCACGCCTGCCCCTGCGAGGGGACGCGGGAGTCACGATACGCGATGTAGCGAAAGCGCTGAATATCTCGCATACAACGGTCTCACGCGCGTTGGCCGACAGCCCGAAGATTAGCGATGAGACCAAGTTGCGCGTTCGCGCGGTGGTTGCGCAGATGGGCTATGTGCCATCCGCTTCAGCGAGAATGATGCGTGGTCGCCCCAGCTCGCTCGTGGGCCTCATCATTCCCGATGTCCAGAATGACTTTTACGCTACCGTCGCAAAGATCGTAGCGGACTCCCTCGCATCGCATTCGATGCAGCTTCTGCTTTCCGTCACCGATGATAACCCTGACCGCGAATTGCGCGAACTGAGGGCGATTCTCGAGACGCGCCCGGCCGGAATCATCATTGTCCCGACGGCGCTACCCCGGCCGGAAACCAACGCGTTGTTGCAGAACGTCGAAACGGTGCAACTCGTGCGTGTACACGCGGATCTTGCTGGGAGCGCCGTCGTTATCGATGATCGTGCAGGCATCAAGGCAGCGACCCGGCACCTGCTGGATAGTGGCCACAAACGACTCGCATTCGTGGGGGGCGACGAAACGCTTAGTACGGGCCGGGAGAGGCTTGGCGGCTTCCAGGACGCGCTAGCCGAACGTCGCCTGAAGGCTGCGGCTATCGCACTTGGGTCTCCGCGCCCGGAGTTCGCGCGATACGCTGTCACCTCCATGATGTCGGCAAAGAACCGCCCGACAGGCATCATCCTCGGCAGCGCTGAGCTGACCCTGGGTGCGCTGCAGGCGCTGAGGGCGCTGAAACTCGACTGGCCGCGAGATATCTCCGTGGTCGGGTATCACGACCCGGCGTGGTTCGAATTGGCCGAAGGGGGCATCACAACAGTGCGGTTGCCGGTGGAAGACATCGCCACCACTGCGACTACTGTCCTGCTGTCGCGTCTCGACAAGCGTCAAACGAATGGGGCACCTGAGGGCTCGCCCGGCACCGTCCAGTTTGAACCGTCGTTGGTGCTT
>JBEKNG010000230.1:0-7983 GCA_049523075.1 Paraburkholderia sp. | reverse complement strand
GGTCAGGGGTGATGTGCGGCGCCCGGCAGGGCCGCGGCAGGAGGTCCACTAGATGATTTTCAACTGGTGCTAACAACGGCTGACCAACGGCGGCAGCTTGCGGGCGAAGGGCCCCCGCTTGAACTGCTTCCTTCCACAAAATCGCCGACTTGAAATCTCTCGAATAGAAACTAGGTTATTGATTTCATGGATATATTGCTTCGACAAAACTACGTCAAACGCGTAATGATCGACCAGTCGCGATGCGGGTCGACGACGTCTATGTGGAGAACCGACGGCCGTGGGTGCGGCTTCGCAAAAAAAGCGGCAAGCTTCACGAAGTGCCGTGCCATCACACGCTCGAGAAGTATCTGCATGCATACATTGACGGCCGCGGGATCGCAGGCGATCCGAAGGGGCCGCGGTTCCGTACGATACAGCGCGGTACCGGACAGCTCTGCGGGCCGCCGTTGCCCACGCAAATGCTCATGCCATGGTGGGGTGTCGAGCGATCGTGGCCCGAATCGGTACGAAGATCGGTAATCACACGTTCCGGGCGACTGGGATCACCGCGTACCTGAAGAGCGGCGGCACGCTGGAGAACGCCGCGGCGATGGACAACCACGCGTCGACGCGTACCACACAGCTATACGACGGGCGCAGTGACGACATCACGCTGGACGAAGTGGAGCGAATTCGGCTTTAATAGCGCAGATTACAAGAGGAACCCAGCCATGGTCCTGAATGTTGCCTATCGGCTTTTCCCACGCGCAAAAAGCAACGGCGAAGCTCTCGCCGCGCTGACGGCGGTGGTCTCCGGCGCCGTCGGCTCGATTGCGACCCTGATCTTGATCGCCGGAAATGCTCTGCGAGTCTGGCATTGACGCTAATGAAAACAGCCCTCACTTACCGAAGTGAGTCGAGGGCTGGGTGTGTTAGCTGCCTGTGTTGAATTAGATCAGCTCAACCTGGCGATACTCTTCCAGTTCACGGCGTAGCGCGTCGTTCTGCGCCTCCCATGCGTCGTTCTCTTCGGCCGTCGCTCTGGCCAGTTCTGCTCGCATGCCTCGGAACAAGGGAATCGCAACGAGGAATGCCTCTGCACGCCGTCCCGCTTCCGCCCAGGTCGATTCACGGCTAGACGGTTCGAAGCCGAGCGCCACCATTTCCAGAGCGTTATGACCTTTTGGTCCGTCGAACTGGCTGAGCAGGTCTTTCGGAAGGAAAGCATTGCAGAAGGCAATGCACACTGATGCTGCTCCTTCACAACGCTCCGTTGCACGCTCGCGTCGTTGTCGGGCGAGCTGAACCATTTGCGTTTCCGTCATTTCTTTTATCACGATGCCGATCTCCAAAAGTGGGCCCGCTGCTGACGGGCGATAAACTGAGCACCGGAGATGTTGCGCAAAAAGAATCTGCTAGACGTGTCTGGTCAAGAAACTTGGGCACGCGATGACGACTGGCTAAACGCGATGGAGGCAAACGGCTCGTCGAGCTGGGTGTCGGGCGATCAGGCTCGGAGGAAAAATCCCACCGGCGTGCGCCGGCGGGATGTGGGTTGAGAAACACGCTTCTGCGTGGCCTTTATTTGCGACGCGCTGGAGCAGCCGGCGCATCCTTCACTTCGTGTCCAGCAGGACACCTGTTTCGGCCGATTTGCCCGATCCTTCCGGGGCTACGGCGCGAGGCAAGAACGGCACCTTGCATCGCCATCAACACGACCTTTACCCTTGCGGGACCGACATAGGATCTTGCCGTGGTCTGGACCATCCACTGAGTCGGCGATCGGGGCCAAACTACGAGGCCACAAAAGCAGTTGCGAAATCCCATCCGGATGCGCCGCCAGGCACATACGAGGTGGGGACACTTTGATGCAATGACTTCGGCACGCTGCCAGGCGTGCTGCAAAACACAAAACGTGTCGTGTGGGGGGCCGCCAAGCCCTGCCACACGGGACATACCCAACAACGGCCCGCCAGGGCCAAACACACTCTTTTCGCTACCGGGTCCCTTATCCCCGCTCGATGTTGCCGAGCTTTCCGCCTTACTGAAGGGCGGGATATGCTGCGAACAGCAGGTTTCGAGACTTCGCCACAGACCTGTTTCCGGACCACACGACCGTTTGCGTCGCGTTGCCGCCTGGTGCCACCCAGGCGAAGGAAACTGGCCCTTCGGTTCTCTCACAGCAAGATGTACTTCAAACGCAGACCGCGTTAGCCTCATCAACATTGGTACTTCTTCACGGGGCGCATCCCCCCGCTTTCAGTGGCCCGAAGTGGCAAGCGGCTCACCTATCTCTCCAACATTGACTTCCAGCTCTTCCAGGCACTGAAGGCCCTAGACGCTCTTACGTCGCCGGTTTCCCGGTCACAGGCCGTCGTCTCACGACGATGGGGCCCTACCCCTGTTGCAACCTCTCACGAGGCCGCTTCTTACCCTTAAGCTCTCCTGGCAGCCCACTCAGCTTCCAGCCGCGACGCTGGTCACTTCATGGTGCCGTGCTGCCCCCGGTTCACTTGAACCGTGGCAGCCTGGTGGTGTTACCACCGGACCAAGCCGGGAAGGGGGCACGGGTGCCGCACTTACGTGCGACCCCCGGGCAGGATTTTCACCTGCGGTCTTGCCGATCTAGGGTTTCCGGTTTCAAGGCTTGCGCCTATCCCCCGTTGGCCCGTTTTCCCCGCGCTACGCTTCGGCGACCCTGCAGTGTTGCCTGGGTCGCGGCATCCGATAGGAAGAGGGGATTACTCCGTTGTTGGCGACAACGGGATTACTCCCTCAACCCCCGGTCGCACGTGGCGTGCACGATTAGATGCACCACGCGCTCAGTAGCTGTCGACTGGCTAGGTCGCCGTGAACCGCATCACGCGGTTCGAGTGTTGGCGTTGGGCTGGCGGTCCCCCAAGGTGCGCTGCTCTCCCTGTTGTCTATGAGCAACGCACCTTGGGGGACCGCCAAATCCTTTGCGGCCCGAATAATTCACCTCACGTGAACGACTGTATTTTGTGTGTGCCAAGCCGGCTTTACAAGCCACTTCATTTAACGTCACTCCTTGCAAAGTGAGGCACGTACTAAATGCCTAGGACTGCGAATCCATTAGATTTGAAAATTCACAAAAATCAGACAGCCGCCATGCAAAGCATCCTGCTGCTCGTCTCGCGCGGCTACCGGTTTCACACGGGAGGCTCGGTCGACACGCCGAAGGCCCCCAATCTCGTGCGCAAATTCGATGAGCGGTATGACGTAATCAAGTCCCATCAGACCAAGGCTACCCGCAAGAGAGAGGGCCGGCCGGCCGCCACTCTCGTGATGCATCCGGCCGTGGGTGGCCACCGCCTGGACTGGGCTCTCCTGGCCACGGGCGCTCTCGAGGGCGAGTTGATGCAGGACGCCCTCAATCCCACGGAGCGCCTGCGCTGGACCGACAAGTACGTGCTGCTTCAGAAGCCACGAACGGGTAACGGGCTTGGCTGGACGTGGTGCATGGATGGCAAATACCTCAATGACCTCGAGAGTCGCTTCATCTTCGCCGGCCGCAAGGCCAACGGCCACGAGTTGCAAGCTCTTATAGACGTAACCACTAACATGCCTATGTTTAATGGCGTGCGCGAAAACCTAAAGAAAGCACGGAGGCGAGGCATTGACGTGTTTCGCAAACAAAACCCTCGCGCCGAATTCCCCAATCCGAAGCCACTACCCAGCATGACGCGACGGATCCAGGGATACGACAATCCGCCGCTCACTCTCGGAACGCTGCTTGAGGCGAGGCAGCACCGGCTCGACGCGTTGCAGAAGACGCTGGACGAGAACTACGTGTGACGGTTTAAGCGATACCGGAAAACCGGTTGCGGAAAAGCGATACCGTAAAACTGCCTGCAGAACACTTTTCACCGTGTTGCATACCGGTTTTCCGATTGCACGCACTGCGAAAACCGGTATGTAACGGCGCTTGATAACTGATCGAGTAGCTGGTTTCGTCACGAAACCCTATACAAATCAATGTCCTTCGTACGCGAGCACGCCGGGTGACGCGGATGCACTGGCAGCCAAGAGCAGAACCAATCGCGTGTAATCGCTCAAATTTTCGATGCCGATAATTTAACGACCACAGTCGGCTCTATGCTCACCGCGCGGGCGTCCTACGCGAGGTATTTCCTGACCGTGGAGCTTCATGGCCCCATGGTCAACTCGCGCCCGCCCGTGGATATCCTGGCTGTTCACAGCGCAAGGCCGTGCACAGCCCCGATAGTGGCTTCGCCCCCATCGGGGTTCCCACGATACCCACCGGCTCCCCGCGGCGTGGTGCCTACGGCGTTCCGTGCCCATTGGGCACGCCTAACGATAGCAATATCAAACCCTAACTCCTGAGGGCGTAGCGGATGGATGCAATGCTGTCGATCATGGCCGCGACCGTGATTTCCATGCTGAACGTGGCGGGGCTCATGGTGTGGGTAATTGTGTCTGCAACGAATGTGCAGACCGCGATGACTGCTGCGCACATGCGTGTGTGGGACGCCGGCGCACTCCAGTACGTGCAGGACTTTGCCTCAACCATTGAAGCATCTGCGACAGCCACGACGCCGGTCACCGTGACCACCGCGATGATGAACGCGGCAGGCAACTATTTGCCTGTTGGTTACTCGGGGGTTAATTCCTTCGGCCAGACGCTCGAGCTGCAGGTCGTGCAACCCTCTCCAGGGGTCTTGCAAGCCCTCGTGACGACCCAAGGCGGACGCCCAATCACGGACAGCAAGCAGCTTTTGCAAATCGCTGCGCAGGCTCAGGCGGGATTCGTGCCGTATGCCGGGCAAGGTGGGAATGCGGGGCTAAATGCCGCGAATGCATACGGAGCGTTCGGCGCGTGGGGGCCGGTCTCGCTGGCTAATTTTACGAACCCGGGCAGCGGCCACCTGGCTGACCTGTTGTCTTTCTCGGGTGCCAGCAACCAGGCAAACAACATGTATCTGTACCGGGTCGCTGTGCCGGGACAGCCGCAGCTCACGAGCATGCAGACCGATCTCGGCATGACGGACGTCGGAGGCACTCCGCACGATATCACGGGAGCGTCGGCCGTCGCGGTGACTGGGGGCAGCGAGTTGGACAGCGACCAGGATGGATCTCTCGAGCTCGGCGGCAATAACGCCACAGCTGGCACAGGACAGCCCTATATCGATTTTCACCAGGCCGGCCAGGGGACTCAGGATTTCAACGTGCGTGTCCAGAACGATGCAAACAATCAGTTGACGATCAGCTCGGCAAGTGGACAGGCAAACGTTCAGATCGGCGGGACTCTCCAGCTCGCCCCTATTGCCACTCCTGAAGCAGCCTGTGCACAGAATGGCAGGCTCGCCGGCATCAGTGACGGTAGCGGAATCACGATGATGTGTTCCAACCTCAAGTGGATTCCGATGGGCGGGAGATATCAAGCAATCGGCCTCTATACCGTGTCAAACGGAAGCGTGGTACCGGCCCCGACATGCTCTGTGGGCGGAGTGGGCGAGATCACCATCGCTTCCCAAAATTTCAGTGTTGACGATACCGCCACCGTTAATTTCGCTCCACCGTCCGGCACCGGACCTTGGACGATGAACATTACTGACGGAAGTGGAACAGCGATCGCCGGGACGGCTCAGGCGCTCACCTTTTGCAAATATTAGGATGAACGCCGCATGGTAATTGGGTCGACGTTAATGAGATTGGCCGTGGTGATCTGGTTGCTCTGCTTTGCGCAGGTTTCTTTCGCGCAAGACACGGATTGTTCGCCCGGCAATCAGGACGCTACCTGCATACAGCCTATCCGGCATGGCGTCATTCCACCGCCGGTCTGCTCGACAGCCGCCGGCTGGACCACGGTGACGCCGGCGAAGTGGATTGGATCCGGCTACACCGCCCCAGCCTGCGACTACCAGGCACCGTCGGCGTGCTCGACCGCCGCTGGCTGGACGACACTCACGCCGGCCGCATGGAATGGCACTTCGTGGTCGGCGCCGAATTGCAGTTACCAGGCTCCGCCAACGTGCCCCACCGGCTATACCGAGTCAAGCGCACCCTTTTGGAATGGTTCAGGATGGGTCGGACTGTCGTGCTCACCACCGCCGCCGCAAGATGTGTGTCCCAGCGGGTTTTCGTGCGATCCAAACGGTGTTCCCTATGCAATGGTGATTGGCTACTGCGGCGAGAACAAACAGATAACTATTTTGCACGTCACAACATATACGTTTAGCTGCACCCCATCGATGGCCGGTGCGAGCCGCGTCAACCAGAGCGGGACGATCGTCAACTCGAACGGGACACTTGATTATTGGAATACACCGACATCCTTCAACTCAACTTTCGACGGGGTCGCAAACGGCGTATACAAAAACGCCCCCGGACCTGCGGGCACGGCCGTTCAGACGGTCGATATATCGTTTGGAACCATCATCTGGTCTGCAGGTGATTCAGGGTCGACCGCAAATTCATACGTCGAGGGAACGACCGGTGGGGGGAGCAACGAAGGTTGGGTCTTTGCCTGCCCGAGTGCATTTCCAACCATCAATTTCGCGACCGTGGCAGCGTACGGTGAGAGCAGTCCGACGCTGATCCAGTGCAACTGAGATGCGTAGTCGTGTACGGGCAGTCCCTCACGGGAGGCCCCTAAGCAGTAGCGCACGCTGGACGAAAAAAAAGCCCCGCAACGAGTGCGGGGCTTTTTCACAGAGGGTTGGCAGTTATTGTTGTTTCTCAAAATAGCTGGCTGAGTTCTCATTAAGTTGTCCGGGCTGGGTACTTGCTGGACGCCCGGGGAAACGACACGTATGCAAAATAAATGGGCGGAGCCCATTAGTGTCGTTTCGACTTGGCGATGAGACCAACTTTGGATCCCTCTGCTTTGGGGCGTCGCTCCCCTAGGGCGCCAGAGTAGGCGAGACTGGCGCCGCAGTTTCGCGACTGGCATTTGCGTGCCCGTTCCCGGGCTCTCGATCACCCTCCCATCCGAAAACACCGCGGCGCGACTCGCCGCCTCGCGTCCGGCAAACCCATACCGAGCATGGCTCGTCACGTGGTCGGGGGCGCACGAAGTCCCGAATTGACGACTGAGCTACGCAACAGGTGAACAGGGGTCATCCCCGGCGCGTTATCGAACGGAGCAGGTTACGGTCCTTGTACACTGGTAGGTGCTCGAACAAATGGGGCTCACGATGACAAAAGATAGAGTGCCGATGTATCCACGGGATGGCGGGGGCAGCTTCAAGGTGCCTGCGACGAAAGAAGGCGCGATTCAACGCCTCGTGCCGCTTGGGGACCATATGGAAATCTATTCGCCCGAAGAGACATTCAGGATGCAGACACCTGAATCCATCGATCCCGGTCGGACGAACCCGAACGCAATGTTCGTCAACGTGAAGATTGCGGACGTCGGATCTTCGTCGCCTATCGTTGCGCGCACGCTCCTCATGGCGGGTGACATGCTTAATGACCGGTCGATATTGAAGGACGATGAATGCAGAGTAACCGCGCTCAAGCTCATGCACCGCATCAAGAACTCACTGCTCCACTGCGAACAGGCGTCCAATGCGCTTGTCGAATCGGTACATGCTCAGTGTGAGAATTTCGGACGGACCGAGCAGGCAGCGAACTCCAGAACGTATTCGAACTTCCCGATCGTTGCGGACCTCGAGGCGAAGGTGACTGCGTTCCTGATCCCGGCACGTCGCGTCATTACAGATGTCTGTCAGATCCCCCAGCACTTCTGGAAGCTCGGCAGCACACACAGCAGCCTGGACCATTTGCTCGACAAAGAGCTGTCACCGCTACTCGGCGCAGAGCACCAGATGGTGCGATGGTTCCGGAAAATGTCTCCGGCCATCACGCGCATCGTGGACTTGCGCAACGGGCAGGAGCACGTCACCACGACGAAAGGGCGCCCCTTAATCACGAAGAACTTCGAGCTGCTTCCAACGAACCAAGTCCATGTGCCGGCGTGGTATCTCGACGGCGACGTACCCCGCTCAATCGCCGAGC
>JBEKNG010000229.1:0-7990 GCA_049523075.1 Paraburkholderia sp. | reverse complement strand
AATTAAACGAACCGCCGGCTACGCCCTTTCTGGGGAAGCGACCGCCGACACAGTCACGGCGATGCGCGACACGCTCGACAACAACCGCCGTGGCGTGCGTGCGCTGCTGCCGTTCGCTGGTCCCGCTGTGATCGCCTCGGTTGGTTACATGGATCCGGGCAACTTTGCGACCAACATTCAGGCCGGCTCGACTTACGGATACGAGCTGCTTTGGGTGGTGCTGGTGTCGAGCCTCGTGGCAATGCTGTTTCAGGCGATGTCCGCCAAAGTCGGGATCGTAACTGGCCGCAGTCTCGCCCAATTGTGCCGTGACGAGTTTCCGGGCCCACTCGTCATGGGAATGTGGATCGGCTCAGAAATTGCCGCGATGGCGACCGATCTGGCCGAGTTCGTGGGCGCGGCGATGGGCATCTCGCTGCTGTTCCATCTGGCGATGGGCTGGGGTCTGCTGATCACGGGCGTCGTTACCATCGGCATCCTGTCGCTCGACAAAAAAGGCTTCCGTCCGCTCGAAATCGTCATCGCTGCGCTGATCACCGTCATCGGTCTGAGCTATCTGTGCGAGCTCGTCATCGCTCCGCCGGACTGGCATGCCGCAATCTTTCATACCTTCGTGCCGCATCTGCACGGCAACGATGCACTGATGCTCGCGGTGGGTATTGTCGGCGCCACCATCATGCCGCACACGATTTACCTGCACTCGGGTCTGACGCAAAACCGTGCGCCGGCGCGCAACGATTACCAGCGCCGCAAGCTGGTGCGTTTTTCGAACCGGGAAGTGGTGATCGCCTTGGGCTTCGCCGGCCTCGTCAATCTGGCAATGGTGACGATGTCCGCTTCAGTATTCAGCAAGAAAGCACCCGGCATCTCGGACATCGCGGTGGCCTATCACACCCTTACGCCTGTGCTGGGTGCCGGTGCGGCCGCGCTGTTCCTCGTCTCCCTGCTGGCGTCGGGCATCTCCAGTTCCGTGGTGGGAACGATGGCCGGCCAGAACATCATGCAGGGCTTCGTCGGATTCAAGACGCCCGTACTCCTGCGACGCCTCATCACGATGGTGCCGGCCGTCATCGTCTGCATGACGTGCAATCCCATGAACGCAATGATCGATAGCCAGATCGTCCTGAGCATCATTCTGCCGGTTCCGCTCGTCGCACTCGTCGTGCTGTCGTCGCGTCGCTCAGTGATGGGCGGATTTACGGCGGGGCGCAAGCTGATCGGCACCGCTATCGTCGCCACGGGCGTGATTCTGGCTCTGAACGTGATGCTCATCTGGCAATCCGTCGTCTCGTAAGAGGGCGCGGGTACGACGCGCGACGTCAAGGCGGGCGCTAGGGGTAGCAATCGTGCGAGTTTCCAGAGCTGTGTCATCAGGAGGTTGAATATCCATGCCTGTATGCACCTTGTCGATCACCGTGAACTGTTCGAGCCGTGCGCCGCCCTCAGCGAGAAGAAATTGCCGGAAGTCGAGAGCCGCGGGCGGCAAATGCCGGTCCGCGCGGTGGGCCACGCACCAATGGCGTTTAAGCGGAAAGCCTTGCACGTCGAGCGTCTTGAGCAGGCCGGCTCGTACTTCGGACTGAACCGCCTGCGCCGAAAGAAAGCTGATGCCCATGCCTGCCATAACCGACTGTTTGATCGCTTCGGCGCAGCCGATCTCCATGAAGCGTGGCGTCGACTCGTGGTTGCCGAACGTATCGTTGGCAGCGCTGCGGGTGTCCGTGCCGTTTTCCCTTACGATCAGGCATTCGTGCGCGATCCGCACATACGGGATGTTCCGTTCGTGAGCAAGCGGATGCGTCGGGGCGGCAACGAGCACAAAGGGATTCGGTGCGAACGCCTCGGCCACGATGGCCGGATCATCGGGCGCGTGAACCATCACGGCGAGATCGATCTGGTCGCTTCGCAGCAGGGCGATGAGCTGGTCACGACTGCGCACCGTCATGTCGAGTTCGACGCCGTCCTGGTTATCCAGGAATGCACCGATCAGGTGCGGAAAGAAATAGCTGCCCGAGGTAACGAGCCCGACCCGCAGGCGCTGGGCGCCGCCGGCCTTGAGGTTGTTCATCGACAGTTCAGCAGCTTTCAGGTCTGCAAGAATCACCATGCTATGGCGCAGCATGACCTTGCCCGCCTCGGTCAGGGCGATCCGCTTGCCCGCCTGCGTGAACAGCGACAAGCCAGCGTGGTCCTCCAACTGCTTGATCTGCATCGATACGGCGGGCTGGGTCAGGTGCAAATCTTCAGCCGCACGGGAAAAACTCAAATTGCGCGCAACGCTTTCGAAAATCTTTAGTTGGCGAATTGTTATGTTTCTCATCTAAACCGTCATTCCTTGGGAAAGTACTGATGCTTTCGTAAAGCGGGGCGTTGGTGCGATAGTGTAGCCGTTGTGACAAAAGGCCGCATTTTCCCGCGCGACGCGCCAGAAGTCCATTTTTTGCAAACAGATGGCAGGAGAGGGTAGCGGATACATCAGCGCAAAACTGGTTTTGCAATCTGATCGCCGACGTTCTGACGGTTGTATGAGTTTGAACACGAGGGGGCAATTCCCTGTAGCGCTCGTTCAAGCGGCGATTTAACAACCCAAAGAGTACTGGACGTGAAATCCATCGTGAGATCACAGCAACGCCCGTTCTCGAATTTCGAATATTTAAATCCGCTCTCCCCTAAAGAAATGCAACGCGCTGCCGATAGAGCGTGGGGAGAACTTTCGGATTAAATATTTCCGCAGATTTAATAGGCAGGTATAACCTGGCAATCCGAAAAAATTGCAAAAAAATCGGTATCCTGTCGACACCCGTCGAATCGTCGGGGCGGGGAAATCTCGAGCCGTGGGTTTTGACAAAATTGAAGGCTGTATCCTAGTCACCTTCGAACGATGGAGACGCTGTGATTCGACGTGTCCTTGGCGGTCTGCTACTCACGTTAAGCTGTCTGGGCAGCGCAATGGCGGCGGGACCCACCTGTTCGCGTTCATTTACGCTAGCGTTACACGATCACGGGCTGCTCTATTCGGTCGACACCGACTCGGGCATCGACAAGGACTTCGCCGACGAGCTGATCCGCCGCAGCGGTTGCCAGATCAGGGTTAGCCTTATGTCACGTGCGCGGATCTGGAAGCTGATCGAATCCGGTGCACTGGATTTCAGCCTATCCGGCATTGCTAACGACGAGCGTAATCAGTATGCCGATTTCGCCTGGTACTTCAGCGACAAATACTACCTGCTGGTGCGCAAGGATGCCGGTATCCACCAGCTGACCGATTTCGAGCACAACGACCAGTTTCAGCTTGGTATCATCCGCAGCTTCCGCTATAGCGAGTCGGCCAACCGGCTGGTCGACACACTGACGGCCGAAAACCGTGTCAGCCAGGCCGGCGGTCTGGATCCGCTGTATCAGGCGCTGATTCTTCGGCGCATCCAGGGGATGATCATCGAGCCCTTCGATTACCCAGCAATCGACGAAAAGAAAATCCGCGACGTGACCACCATCGTGGAGTTCAAGGACCCCGCCGTCCCGCACGGCCTCATCATGTCGAAGAGGGCGCTCTCGCCGGCGGAGCGGGAAAAGTGGCGCGCCCTGGTGAATGACATGCGTGCCGACGGCACCATACGGCGGATCTTCGAGAAGTATTTCAAACCCGACCTCGCCGATTCGATGGTCAATTTCCAGGCGCCGCCGTGAGCTGGCCACGCCTGGTTCTCCTCCCACTCCTGGTCTTGTCCGCTTCACTGAGCGTTACGTGGGCGCTTTGGGACCATGAGCGGCAAGCAGCCCGTCATGAGCTGCTCACCCAGTTCGACTTCTCGCTGGGCGACGCTGTCAGCCGGATCGAACAGCGCATGGGCACGTACGAACTTTTGCTACGCGGTGTGCAGAGCCTGTTTGCCGCTACCGGCGCGGTGGACCGCGAGCGGTTCCGCGATTACGTCGGCACGCTCGATCTCGACGCCAACTTTTCCGGCATCCAGGCCATCGGCCTGGTCGCGTGGGTGCCGGCGGCGCAAAAGGATGATCATGTCGCCGCCATGCGGCGACAGGGGCTGCCCGACTATACGATCCAGCCCGCGGGCCCGCGCGAAGATTACGCGCCTGTGATCCAGCGCGAGCCGTATATCGGCCTGAATCGCGCGCCGCCCGGCTTCGATGCGTGGACCGAGCCTGTGCGGCGCCGCGCCATGGAGCAGGCGCGCGACTCCGGCATGGCCACCATTTCCGGGAAGGTCCGCTTGTCGGTGGATACCGAAGCCAATGCTCGCCCCGGTTTCGTCATGTACCTGCCGATCTATGCACGTGGACAGCCGCAGGACAGCGTCGCCCAGCGCCGGGCGCATCTGGTCGGCTGGGTCTATGCCTCGTTTCGCATGCACGATGTGATCGCCGGTCTGT
Source organism: Paraburkholderia sp. (assembly GCA_049523075.1). Lineage (GTDB taxonomy): Bacteria > Pseudomonadota > Gammaproteobacteria > Burkholderiales > Burkholderiaceae > Paraburkholderia. The sequence continues at coordinate 3,598 of JBEKNG010000229.1, read as the reverse complement.
ATGGCGAGCAGCCGCCTGGCCTCGCTATCGCAATCTACGACGGCGTCGAACCGTCGGCCGCGGCACTCCTGCACAGGACACCTGCAGCGGCCGGGCAGCATTTGCCAGCGGACATTTCGGCAAACGAATATCTGGTTGTCGGCGGTCATGACTGGACACTGACGATGAGTGCCCAGGACGACTTCAAGGACCGCTTCGGCCGTAACGCGGCATGGTTGATCGCCAGCATCGGCACGGGTCTTAGCCTGCTGCTGACGTTCCTCACCTGGCTGATGATGACCGGCCGCGGCCGCGCGATGCGGCTCGCCTCGGCTATGACGAAGGAATTGCGCGAGAACGAGGAGAAGTTCCGCGCGATTGCCGACTGCACCGTCAACTGGGAGGTCTGGTGGGGGCAAGACGGCAAGCCACGCTGGATCAATCCATCCGTGAAGGAGTACATCGGATATACGGTCGAGGAGTGCATGACCATGTCCGACTTTGCGGGCAAGGTGATCTATCCGGAAGATATCCCGCGCGTGGCACCTGAATTTCTGAAGGGGCAGCAGGGATTTCGCGGCGAGGACCTCGAGTTTCGCTGCATTCGCAAGGACGGATCGCTAATCTGGCTTTCCGTTTCGTGGGTTCCGATCAGCGATGCCAAGGGCGATTTCATCGGCTTTCGCACCAGCGGGCGCGACATTACCGAGCGCAAACAGGTCGAAGCTGAGCTTCGGCTTGCCGCGGCCGCGTTCGACTCGCAGGAGCCGATGATGATCACCGACGCCAACGCCACAATCCTGCGCGTGAATTCGGCTTTTACCCAATCCACGGGCTACACGCCTGAGGAAATTGTGGGCCTGACACCACGTGTCCTGCAATCGGGCCGCCACGACGCGGACTTCTTTCGCGAGATGTGGAGAACGATTCACCGCGACGGCGGATGGCAGGGGGAAATCTGGGATCGCCGCAAGAATGGCGACGTCTATCCTAAATGGCTCGCCATTTCCGCGGTGGCGGGCGAGGATGGGGTCGTCAGTCACTATGTCGGCACGCATCACGACATTACCGAGCGCAAAATCGCGGAAGAGAGAATCAAGGAGCTGGCCTTCTTCGACGCGCTGACTCACTTGCCGAACCGGACCTTGCTGCTGGACCGGCTGAAGCAGGCGATCACGGCCAGCGCCCGGAGTGAAGCGTGCGGCGCCTTGCTGTTTATCGATCTGGATCACTTCAAGACGTTGAACGATACCTTGGGCCACGACAAAGGCGACCTGCTGCTGCAGCAAGTGGCGCAACGTTTGGCGTCGAGCGTGCTCGAGAGCGACACGGTAGCGCGGGTGGGAGGCGACGAGTTCGTGGTGGTGCTGGGAAGCTTGCACGAAAACCGGGAGGAGGCGGCCAGTCAGACCGAAACCCTGGGCGAGAAGATCCTGGCCGTCCTCGGGAGTCCATATCAACTTGGCGACATTGAGTACCGCAGCACCGCGAGCGTGGGCGCTACCGTGTTCAGGGGACATCAGGCGTCGATCGACGACCTCCTGAAGCAGGCGGACCTGGCGATGTACAAGTCCAAGGAAAAGGGCCGCAATGCCGTGTGTTTCTTCGATCCAGACATGCAGACGGTGGTGGTGGAGCGGGCGGCGCTGGAGGCGGGGTTGCGCGATGCAATCGAGCAAAATCAGTTCCTGCTTCACTATCAGGCACAGGTCGACGGCAGTTGCATCACGGGCGCCGAGGCTCTGGTGCGCTGGCAGCATCCCACGCGCGGTATCGTGCCTCCAGCCGAGTTCATTCCGCTGGCCGAGGAAACCGGACTGATCCTTGCGCTGGGAAGCTGGGTCATGGAGGCCGCTTGCGCGCAACTGGCGCGCTGGGCAACGCGGCCGGAGACGGCGCATCTCACGCTTGCGGTCAACGTCAGCGTCCAGCAGTTCCGCGAACCTGATTTCGTGGACAAAGTTCTGACTATCATCAGTCGAACCTCCGCGAGGCCGGACAGGTTGAAGCTGGAGTTGACCGAGAGCGTACTGGTCGACAACGCGCAGGACATCATCGAGAAGATGGGAGCACTCAAGGCGAAGGGGGTGGTATTTTCGCTGGACGATTTCGGTATCGGCTATTCGTCGCTTTCGTATTTGAAGCGTCTGCCATTGGATCAGTTGAAAATCGACCGGTCGTTCGTGCGTGATGTTCTGGACGACCCCAATGACGCGGTGATTGCCAGAGCCATCGTCGCGCTCGCGCAGAGCCTGGGCCTCGGCGTGATCGCCGAGGGTGTGGAGACCGAGGCACAGCGTGACTTCCTCGCTGCAGCGGGATGTCACGCGTATCAGGGCTACTATTTCTGCCGACCGCTTCCCGTCGACGGATTTGATGCGTTTCTGAGCAGGCTCGAAGCAGGGCAGTGCGTGGCTGAGTAGTCACGCGCACGTCCGTGTCGCTGGCTCCAGGGACGAAATCCAATATCGGGCCCTGAAAATTTCTCCGCATCATATGTCGATCTGCGAGCCGTCGAACGTCGTAGTGTTGAAACACAACCGGTCAAGAGGCTCGGATTTGTCGTTTCCCCGCGTTCTCGCCGCCATCGCAATCTGATTCAGGAGAAACACAGTGGACAAACTCGACAACCCGATCCTGCAGATACTGGATGACTACAAAGCTGCGGTATTCGCAAAGGACGTCGCCTCGTTCATCGCGCTATACGACGAGGATGTGCAAGTGTTCGATATGTGGGGCGCATGGTCCTATAACGGTATCGCGGCATGGCGGGAAATGGTGGCCAACTGGTTCGGCTCGCTGGGCACAGAGCGCGTTATCGTGGATTTCAGCAATCCAAAAGCGACCGTCGCGCAGGACCTCGCCGTGGTTCACGCCTTCGTGACATACAAAGCGGTTACTGCGGACGGCGTGGAGCTGCGCTCACTGGATAATCGACTGACTGCGATACTCACGCCGCGCGGTGACGGGTGGAAGATCGTTCACGAGCACACCTCGTCGCCGATCGACTTCGAGACAGCGAAGGTTATTTTCAATCGCTGATAGGTACCGGGCCAGTTCTTCCGGGTCGGGTTGAAGAGGGGTAACTTACGCCGCCTGCGTTTCAGCATGAAACGGATAGTCGGTGTAGCGTGGGTTGATGCTCAGAACTTCCCCGGCCGCGGATCGGGCACAAATCCGTCGCGATTGGGCATCTTCACTTGCGGCAGCGACACCGCATCCAGGCGCGTATCCGGCGGTACCACACCATTCTGACTCAGCAGGTAGGCGCATACGGCGTACACCTCATCCGCAGAAAGCGACTCCGGCGCGTTGTAGGGCATCGCGCGGCGAATATAGTCGAACAAGGTCGTCGCGTACGGCCAGTAACTGCCAATCGTGCGCTTGGGCTTCGCCGTAGCCAGCGTGCCCTGTCCACCGACCAGCGCGTCGCCGATCAGTCCTTGTCCCTGCGCGCCGTGACAAGCGGCGCATTGGGCCGCGAAGATATGCGCGCCGGTGAGCACGTCGCCGCTGCCCGCGGGCAACCCGCGGCCATCCGGTGCAACGTCGATATTCCATGCGGCGATGTCCTGCTGGGTCAAGGGCGTACCGATGCCGTACGCCGTCTGGGCGTCGG
>JBEKNG010000228.1:0-8001 GCA_049523075.1 Paraburkholderia sp. | reverse complement strand
GCCAACGCCGGTCAGTCCATTGAAGCGTTGCGGCCCCGGTCGCCCCGGGACGCCGGAGAAGATGCCTCCGCGTTCGCCGAGCGTGCCCGAGGCCACGTAGCGCCCCGCGTTCTTGCTGAAGAACAGCACCTGTTGACGCGGACCGTTGTCAGCAATCAGCACGCGGCCACGCGCGTCGAGCGCGACATCGACCGGCACCGAGTCCGCCGGCAGCGGCAACGTATCGGCGAGCAACTGGCCGCTTGCCGAATAATGTGCGACACGTGGCGTGCTATCCGTAAGCGTGCCGGTCAATACCCACAGCGTGCCGTCTGGCGCTAACCCGATGTGCCCCGGCTCATGCACGCTCCACGTCGCCTTCTTCTGCATCGATTCGGCATCGTAGACTTCAATCCGATTTTGCGTCGTGTTGGATGCGTACAGCGTCGTGTCATTGGCGGCCAGCCCGTCAATGTCGGCGCGGCTGCCGGTGGCCACTTCGTTCATCATCAGAAAGCCGGCGGCCAGTTGCGCATGAGCGTCAGCCGCCCCGTTGGCCCCATTGGCCGCGGTCGCTGCGGGCCGAAACAGCGCGCTGAGTTTCGGGTCCTCGATCTTGCGACGCGAGATGCCGAACCATTGCTTGCCCTTTTGCGGCCAGATGCCCTGCCCGACCAGATGACCCTTCTCATTGCCGACCGACACGGCCATGAACACATAGCGGCGATTGACCGCAATCGCATTGCCGCCGCCTGTGCCCCAGCCGTGCGTGCCGCCCGCGAAGCCGAGCATCTTGCCGTTCTGATAGGCACTGGCTTCGGCGCCGCTTTCGTCCCATGGCGCGTTGGTGTAGACCTTGCCGTCAGGGGCGACGGCGATTGCCGTGATATTGATCTGCGTCCACGTGCCGTCGCCGAAACCGAAGGTGTTACCGATCCATGAGGTCTTCGCATTCAGCACCGTTTCGGCCGAGGCAGCGCACGCTGCAAGACACAACAGTGCGGCAAGCAGTTTCGCGAAGCTGAGACGGACCAAGGTGTTCCTCCAGTCAAAGCCGTGCGGCGGAGAACGGCGCGCACGTGCAGGTGATGTCCAATGAATGATGGGCGGGACGGCACGCGGGATACGGAATACGAAACGGCGGCACGGCACTGCGCGCTTGCGGCCGTGGTCCGCGGACCGGCGCAGGTGAACGCACGCACTGATGATTGAACGGTGCGCTGCGGCGCACGCATCCGGCACCTGTTACCAACTCACATTACGCGGAAAATCCACTGCGACGAAAATCGAAAATAATTCAAAAATATTCATTCATTAATACCTGAATAAATGTTTCCAACGTCGCAATGTATTTCTTCATTTCATTCCCGTTTTTTCATCAATTTCTTTTCCCTAGAATGAATCCCACTTCTGTTGCGCCTGCCATGCGGAGCTGGCGTTGGCGCACGACGGAATGCCCATGCCGCAAACGAGTTCGATTGCCGGCCCACCCGACGCCCACCATGGACGGTTCATGACAGCTAGCGCCTTGCCTGCCCCGCCTTCCCACTCACGCCGCATCGTGCAACTCGACGGCTTGCGCGCGATTGCCGTGCTGGCGGTGTTTGCGCAGCACGCGCTGAAGGCGCCGCTCTGGATGGGTGTCGATCTGTTTTTCGTGTTGAGCGGCTTTCTGATCACCGGCATCCTGCTGGAGCGCAAGGCTCGGCAGCAATCGTATTTCAGCTATTTCTATGCACGCCGGGCGCGCCGCATCCTGCCGCCGTATCTGTTGCTGATGGCGGTGTCCTCCTTGCTTTTCGGCTTCGGCTGGGCGAAGCACTGGGAGTGGTATGCGTTCTTCGCCACCAACATCGGCGATGCGCTCGGCCAGAGCGGGCATGACAGTCTGAATGTACTGTGGTCGCTAGCCGTCGAAGAGCAGTTCTACATCGTCTGGCCGTTTGTCATCCTGCTTCTGCCCGAGCGCGTCCTTGCACGGGTGGCCGCGGCGCTGATCGTCGCAGTGCCCGTGCTGCGTGCCGTCGCAACGCCGTGGTTCGATTCGTTCTGGCCCATCTACTACCTGACGCCGTTCCGGATGGATCTGCTGTCAGCCGGCGCATTGCTGGCCGTTGCCGTACGGCGCAATCCCGATGCGCTGCAGCCGTTCAGGCCGCTCGCGATACTGGGGTGTGCCGCCGCGCTGGCCGTGCTGGCGTGGCTGCATCTTCACTATCCGCACTTCCGGGCCGAAAACACGCCACTCTCGAATGCGGCGCTGTATAGCGTTTCGCTGGTCTTGTGCACATCGACGGTGGTCATCGCCTTGCAGAGCCAGGGCATCGTCAGGCGGCTGCTGTGCAATCCGGTGCTGGTCTATATCGGCACGATCAGCTACACGATTTATCTGATTCACCTGAGCATCCTTTACACGCTGTGGCCGTTGCACATGAACCGCTTGGTGACGGCCGCACTCGCGCTGGCGATCACGCTCGCGTATGCCAGCCTGACGTGGTTTGCCTTCGAGCGGCGCCTCATTCACGGACCGGCATCGCGTCCGGGGCACGCCGCGACGCCGTTGCGCGGTGCGTCGCAAGCACCGCAGCCGCGCGCATGAAGCCCGCGGCGCTGATGGCGCTCACCAAAGGACTTCGCGGCCCTGCTGTCGCTGCCCTGCTGATGGCCGCAGTATGTGGGCAGGCGAGCGCGGACGTCCCGGCGGTGCCAGGCCACCCGCTTCACGCCAACCCGTCCACGCAGGTGGTGATCGAAGCCTACGGCGACTCGACCACGCTCGGCATTTCCTGCAGCGCGGGTCACTGTAGTCCGTGCCCGCAGAACGCGGTGGCGTATCTGCAGGACGCGTTGCACACGGCTTACGGCGAGCGCGTCAGCGTCGTCAATCTCGGCGTGGGCGGCACCATGGCCTACCAGTTGCGCGACGGCACCGATCGCGGCCGTGGTGTGCCGTGGGCGCAGCGGCTAGCCGCGTCGGACGCGCAGATCGTGACGATCAACTATGGCATCAACGAAGTGATGCACAACCAGACACCGGAGCAGTTCTACGAAGCCGAGACCGCGCTGGTAAAAGCCGCGCTCGCGCTCGGCAAGGAGCCCGTATTGCAGACCTCGAACCCGATGCCCGATGGCCGCCTCAATGCACGACTCGCCGCGATGGTCGAGATGACCCGCCGGGTAGCCGCCGAGCAGCATGTGCCGCTCATCGATCAGTATGCCTACATTAGTGGCCTGCCAGACTGGCAATCGATGATGTCCGACGGCGCGCATCCGAAGCCCGAGCTGTACCGGCTGAAGGCCGGCCAGGATCTGCGCGTGGTCGACCCGCTGGTGCGGCGGCTGCTGGCGGGTTCGTCGTAGCAGCGCGCGGCCTCCCCTCACCTTCTATCTTTTCCTTACCGTTACCCAAGGCAACCTATGAGCAATCAACGCAAAGCAATCATCACCGGCGTGTCCGGCCAGGACGGCGCGTATCTGGCGAAACTGCTGCTCGACAAGGGCTATCAGGTGACCGGCACGTATCGGCGCACCAGCTCCGTCAATTTCTGGCGTATGACCGAGCTCGGCATTGCCGGGCATCCGAATCTGCGGCTTGTCGAACATGATCTGACTGATTTTGGGTCGACGCTGCGGTTACTTGAGGGCGCACAGGCCGACGAACTTTATAACCTCGCGGCGCAAAGCTTTGTTGGGGTGTCGTTCGATCAGCCGGTTACTACGGCCGAAGTCACTGGTATCGGTGCGTTGAATCTGCTTGAAGGGATTCGTATTCTGAGCCCGAAGACGCGTTATTACCAGGCTTCGACTTCCGAGATGTTTGGTAAGGTGCAGGCCGTGCCGCAGCGTGAAGACACGCCGTTCTATCCGCGTAGCCCGTATGGTGTTGCCAAGTTGTTTGCGCACTGGACTACCATCAACTACCGCGAGTCGTATGGGATCTTTGCGAGCAGCGGCATTCTGTTCAATCACGAATCGCCGTTGCGTGGGCGCGAATTCGTCACCCGCAAGATCACCGATACGGTCGCCAAGATCAAGCTCGGCAAGCAGGATGCGCTCGAGCTTGGCAATCTGGATGCCAAGCGAGATTGGGGGTTTGCGCTCGAATACGTCGAAGGGATGTGGCGGATGTTGCAGGTCGATGAGCCAGATACTTTTGTGCTCGCTACGAATCGTACCGAGACCGTGCGTGATTTTGTGCGCATGGCGTTCGCTGCGGCTGGGTATCAGCTGGAATGGTCTGGGAAAGAGCAGCGCGAAACGGGTATTGATGTCGCTACCGGCAAGACGCTCGTAAGAGTGAATGCGAAGTTTTATCGGCCTGCCGAGGTGGATCTGCTCATTGGCTGCGCGGACAAGGCCAAGACCAAGCTCGGCTGGGAGCCGCAGACGAAGCTGGAACAACTGTGCAAGATGATGGTGGCCGCGGATATCACGCGGAATCAGGAGCATGAGACGTTTTGATGTTGGTGCGCGTGCATGCGGCGCCTTTTTATTGGTGTTTGCTTAGGGCGTTGGCCTGATCCGTCGCGGTATCTGTCCGAAATCTCTCCGAAGAACGGCGATTCATTACGAGGCGCCCCATGGCGAAAGAACGCACGAACCGCGACCTTATCAGGCGTCTAATGTAGGAAGGTGCGACCGACACTTCGGTCGCTCATCTGGCAGGCGCGGCTGGACGGCCTGTATGGTTCTCCTCACATGTGCGGACTGGCGGTAGATGACCGATAGAACCGACAGCCCCTGGTACCCGTCCATGCGCCTTTTCCGCCAACGCGAATCAGGTCGGTGGGGGCCAGTGATCGAAGAAGTGCGAGATGCGTTGCGGGAATGGTGTGATACGCAACGCCCTCTGCTTCCCAGCCCCTCGCCGTCCCCTCAGTGAACCTCACCCGCCGCAATCGCTTCGCTATACACGGCCGCTACCCGCTTCGCGATCACCGAATTGTCGAAGTTGGCCCGCGCGTATGCCCGGCATGCGTCGGCATCGGGCAATTTCAATGAGCCGTCGAGCGCCGCCCGCAATCCCTCCGCAATCGCCGCCGCGCCCGTCGCGGGCAACACCAGATCGGGTGAAAGCCCTGCCACCGCCTCCGGCAAGCCGCCCACCGGCGTCACCAGCACCGGCGTACCCGAGGCCAGCGATTCCACGGTGATCAGGCCAAACCCTTCGAGCGCGACCGTCGGCACCACACTGATGGTCGCCGCACGATACAGCGCCGCCAGGTGCTGATCGGGCACGAAGCCGAGCAGCTTCACGTTGTCGTCGAGTCCGGCCTCGTTGATGCGCGTCTGCAATTCCTCCTGCAGCCGCCCTTTGCCCGCAATCAGCAACAGCACGTCAGGCACGCGCTGCCTGAGCAGCTTCACCGCATCGATCAGATCCTCCAGCCCCATGCGCCGCACCAGACGCCGCACCGCCAGCACGATCGGCCGGCCTTGCGGCAATTGCAGCTTCAGGCGCGCTTCGGCCGGTGTGATCGGCAAGTTGAACTGATCGACATCCACGCAGCCCGGCACCACACGGACCCGCTCCGGCGCGATGCCGTAGCGCGATGTGAGGATCTTGCCGAACGCCTCGGACAGCACAATCAGTCGCGATGAGCGCGCGTACACCGACTGTTCCAGATAATGCTTTGCGCGCTGACCGAACGAATCGGCGCCCTCGACGTGACTTTCGTCCGCCCACGGCCCCTGGAAATGCGAGACCTGCGGAATGCCGCGTGTCACATCGAGGCCCGGAAATGTATAGAGCGCGAAATGCGAGGAGATCACATCGGGCCGCTGCCGCGCGACTTCGCGGCGCAGCGCACGGCGGGCTGCCATCAAACGCAGTGGCAACGACTGCGCCGCCGAACCGAAGCCCTGGATCGCGCCGCCTGTATCCTCGGCCACACGCGGCGAGCCGGCCACCACGCCGCGCACCGCCACTCCCGCGCCCGGCAACGCGCCGACCAGCGAGTAGTACATGCGGTCGAGCCCGCCCGCACGCTCCGGGAACCAGTGCATGCCGATTTGCAACGATTTGATTGAGCCCGTGTTCATGGCCGTGTCCCTTGTGTGGCGTGAAAGTACGTGTGAGGCCGTGGGTGCGTTCATTCGACCCCCTTGTATTCGGTGCCCGTGTATCCGGCACTCATCAATTCGATCCCCCTGGATTCGATCCCTTTATGACCGGTCAGCATGCTGGCGGCGAGAGGCTCTGCGTCGACCGCAGTTCCAACCCGCTGACGGTCTTCCTGTTGCCCCGCCAGTTGCCGGTACAACGCGATGTACTGCGCCGCCATACGCGCCCAGCCAAAGCCGGTGGCGAGTTCATTAGCGGCGACGCCCATGGCGCGGCGCGTATCGCCGGATTCGGCCAGCTGCGCAATCGCGCTAGCGAGCGCTTTGGGATCGTCCGGATCCTCGAGCACGATCCCGCACTCCGGCGTAATTATCTCTGCACCGCCCGCCGTGCGCGCGGTCACAACCGGCAAACCGGCCGCCATCGCCTCGAGCAGCGACAGGCTCATCGCCTCGTAGCGCGACGGAAACACAAAGGCATCGACCGAGTGCATCAGCACCGGCATTTCCTTCACCAGTCCGAGGAAATGCACGCGACCGGCGATGCCGAGCGAACGCGCCTGCTCCGGATAAGGACTGCCAGGTAGATACCCCGCCACCGCGATATGCACATGATCGGGCAGATGACGCAACGCTTCCAGCACCGTGCCGAGATTCTTGCGCGGCGTGCGCAGGTCACCCACGAATAGCAGCAGGAACGCCTCTGGCGGCAGATTAAATTTCGCGCGATCACCCTGTGCTGCCGCGAAGCCTCGCGTATCGACGCCGTTATAGATCACATCGACGCGGTTGCGCGGCGTGAGTCCAATCGCGCGAATCTCATCGGCCACCTTCTGCGAGACTGCGGTAATGACCCGCGAGCGACGGTATGCCCAGCGCTCGAGCGACGCATTCACGCGGGTATAGACGAACTGATAAGCCGACCACAGGCCCTTGGTCAGGCCGAACGGGTAGTACTTGCTGCTGAACCAGCCGCTATGCACGAAGTGCGCGGTGTTGACGTCGGCGGGCACCCACGTGATGAAACCGTTCACGTGCAGCACGTCGTACTCGCTGCGATGCGTGCGCAGCCATAGCCCGCTCTTTAACGCGAATACCTGCTGGCGCAGCAGGTTGGTCGGCCACCAGCGGCCGATTTTCATGGGTATCCAGCGCACTTTCGGATGGGCGAGCAGTTCAGGGGCAACGTGCGAGGCGACGAGGATCACGGCAATATTCTCGTCGAGGGCCGCCCGCGCGATCTCGTGATTGACGCGTCCCTGGCCGTCGTTATGGCGCACCACATGCGTGACAATGGCGACTCTCAATCAGATGCCTCCGTGCAGAATGAGCTCCCGGCGGCGCTGCTGCTTTTGCCAGTGCGCCGCGGAGAGGATCGAAAAAAGACTCATGAAAAGCAGCAGTCCGCCTGTGCCGACCAGCGAATTGGTGAACACCAGCATCGCGACGATTGCGAGGCCAAGGCTTAACGAAGCGGAGACGAACTTGTCGTCGCGCATCCTGAACGAGGCGAGCACCGCCCGCACCAGCAGCCACAGGATGCCGGACAGGTACAGCAATGTGCCGGGCCAGCCGAGCACGAACGGGATGTTCATCACGCCGCTGTCGAAGTTGCCGTACTGGCCGAGTTGGCCGCTGTCGTTCGACAGCTTCGTGGAGGTGCCGGTCGCACCCATTCCCTCTCCCGAGACGTCGGTAAACGCCTTCTTCGCGAAGGTCGCGTAGAACTCGTTACGCGCCGCGTAGCTCTGGTCGTCCTTGAGGTTGACGATACTGTCCAGACGCGTCTGCAACCGCTCGGCCACCGGGCCGACCGCCAGCAACGGCACGCACAGACCGGCCAGCAGGAGAGCGCTGGCGACAATCCGCAGCCGCACGCGGTTATTCGATTTGACCAGCTGGATCAGCAACGCAACGACCCAGCCGCCCCACGTCGAACGTACGAGGCTCAGGCCGAAT
>JBEKNG010000227.1:0-8002 GCA_049523075.1 Paraburkholderia sp. | reverse complement strand
AAATCCCCCCTCCTCCGATGAAGCGCCCGTGCTGCATGCAGCACGCGGCGCTTTTGGCATTTCTGCGCCAGCAAATCAAGGCCCTGCGACGCTCCCGCGACGCTACGTCCGTTATGTCGGACATCTAAAAGTTTATTCATTTTTTTAGATATCACGTGTTAGGGCCTGATCTCCAGAATACCGGGCGTCGGGCAATCCACCCTTCGTACTTGCCCTTACTGAGCATCACGCGCATCTGAACGGAGCGGCTTTCGATGTTAAAAATTGTCCGGCTAGCCTTAACGCGGCCTTACACGTTCATCGTGCTTGCGTTGCTGATCCTCGTGATCGGCCCGCTGTCCGCACTGCGCACGCCGACCGACATCTTCCCCGACATCCGCATCCCCGTGATCAGCGTCGTGTGGAACTACGCCGGCCTGCAACCGGACGATATGGCCGGACGCATCGTCACTTACTATGAGCGCACGCTCGGCACCACCGTCAACGACGTCGAACACATCGAATCGCAATCGTTCCGCGGTTACGGCATCGTCAAGATCTTCTTTCAGCCAACCGTCGACATTCGCACCGCGACCGCCCAGGTCACGTCCGTTTCGCAAACCGTGCTGAAGCAGATGCCGCCGGGCACGACGCCGCCGCAGATCCTGAACTACAGCGCCTCGACTGTGCCGGTTCTGCAACTGGCACTGACCAGCAATACGCTCGATGAGCAGAAGCTCGCCGACTACGCCACCAACTTCATTCGCCCGCAATTGCTGAGCGTGCCCGGCGTGGCGATTCCGAATCCGTACGGCGGCAAGACCCGCGAAGTACAGATCGACCTCGACCCGCAAGCGCTGCAGGAGAAGAAGCTCTCCGCGCAAGACGTGGCGAACGCACTCGCGCAGCAGAACCAGATCATTCCGGCGGGCACGGAAAAAATCGGCCGCTTCGAATACAACATCAAACTGAATAACAGTCCGCTAGCGCTGCAGGAGCTGAACGCGCTGCCGATCAAGACAGTGGACGGTGCAACCATTTACATTCGCGACGTCGCCCATGTGCGCGACGGCTATCCGCCGCAGATCAACATCGTTCGCGTCGACGGACACCGTGCCGTGCTGATGAGTATCCTGAAGAACGGCTCCGCTTCGACGCTCGACATCATCGCGGGCGTCAAGGCGAAACTGCCGCTCATTGAAGAAACGCTGCCGCCCGGACTCAAGCTCGTCTCGATGGGCGACCAGTCGACCTTCGTGAAGGGCGCCGTCAGCGGCGTCGCGCGCGAAGGCGTCATCGCAGCCGCGCTGACCTCGTTGATGATCCTGCTGTTCCTCGGCAGCTGGCGCTCCACGCTGATCATCGCGGCGTCGATTCCGCTCGCCGTGCTGGCGGCGATCGCGGGCCTCTCGGCGATGGGCGAAACGCTCAACGTGATGACCTTGGGCGGACTCGCACTCGCGGTTGGGATTCTGGTCGACGACGCCACCGTGACGATCGAAAACATCAACTGGCACCTCGAGCAAGGCAAGGACGTCAGGAGCGCGATCATGGACGGTGCGGCGCAGATCGTCGGACCGGCGTTCGTGTCGTTGCTGTGTATCTGTATCGTGTTCGTGCCGATGTTGCTGCTGAACGGCATCGCCCGCTTCCTGTTCGTGCCGATGGCTGAAGCGGTGATCTTCGCGATGGTGGCCTCGTTTGTGCTGTCGCGCACGTTCGTGCCGATGCTCGCTCAATACCTGCTGCGCCCGCACGCATCCGGCGGTCATGCATCAGGCGAACTGGCAGCCGTGATGGACCCGCACGGAGGACATCACCACGCGCCGCCGTCGCGCAATCCGCTGGTGCGCTTTCAACGCGGCTTCGAGCAGCGATTCGAACGGGTGCGCGGCGTCTACCAGATAGTGCTCGGCCTCGCACTCACGAATCGCAAGCGCTTCGTGACCGGCTTTCTGATCGTGGTCGGCGCCTCGTTCCTGCTCGCGCCGTGGCTGGGCCGCAATTTCTTTCCAAACATCGATTCGGGCGCAATCACCTTGCACGTGCGCGCGCCGATCGGCACGCGCATCGAAGACACGGCCGAGGAGTTCGATCACATCGAAGACGCCGTGCGTCGTCTCGTTCCGCCGGATCAACTCGCGAACATCGTCGACAATGTCGGCTTGCCCAACAGCGGTATCAACCTGACCTATAACAATAGCGGCACGACCGGCCCGGAAGATGGCGACATCATGGTTTCGCTGAACGAAAACCATGCGCCGACTGACGGGTATGTGAAGAGGCTGCGCGAAAGCCTGCCGCGCGAATTCCCCGGCACAACTTTCTCGTTCCTGCCGGCCGATATCGTCAGCCAGATTCTGAACTTCGGCGCGCCCGCACCGATCGACCTGCAGGTGGCCGGCCCGAACCAGGACGGCAATCAACGCTATGCCACCGAGGTCATGCGCCAGATGCGCCTGATTTCGGGCATTGCCGATACGCGCATCCAGCAGGACTCGACCTACCCGCAGTTCACGGTATCGGTCGATCGCTCACGCGCCGATCAACTGGGCATCACCGAGCAGGACGTCACCAACTCCGTGGTGGCGAGCCTCTCCGGCACGAGCCAGGTGGCACCCACGTACTGGTTAAATCGCAACAACGGGGTGTCATATCCGATCGTGGCGCAAACGCCGGAATACCGGATGCAGTCGCTCTCGGCGCTGAGCAATCTGCCCATCACAGGCAAAGACGGCCAATCGCAGATCCTCGGCGGCATCGCCACCATCGAGCGAGGCGTCGGCGATGCGGTCGTCTCGCACTACAACATCGAACCGCTCTACGACGTCTTTGCCACCACCCAGGGCCGCGATCTCGGCGCGGTGGCCTCGGATATCCAGCACATCCTGCAGGCGACGGCAAAGGACGTACCGAAGGGTTCGGTGATCACCTTGCGTGGCCAGGTGCAGACGATGAACAGCGCGTTCCTCGGTCTCTCGCTCGGCCTTGTTGGCGCGATCCTGCTGATCTACACGCTGATCGTCGTGAACTTCCACTCGTGGGCCGACGCGTTCGTGATCGTCACCGCGTTGCCCGCGGCGCTCGCCGGGATCGTCTGGATGTTGTTCACCACCCATACGCCGCTTTCGGTGCCGGCACTCACAGGCGCGATTCTCTGCATGGGCGTCGCGACCGCGAACAGCATTCTGGTGGTGAGCTTCGCCCGCGAGCGTCTCGCGGTGACCGGCAACGCACTGGTCGCCGCGATGGAAGCCGGCTTCACGCGCTTCCGGCCGGTGTTGATGACTGCGCTCGCGATGATCATCGGCATGGCGCCGATGGCGCTCGGCCTCGGCGATGGCGGCGAACAGAACGCGCCGCTCGGCCGTGCCGTGATAGGCGGCCTGATCTGCGCGACCTTCGCCACGCTGCTGTTCGTACCGGTTGTGTTCAGCCTCGTGCACCGTCGCGATGCGGCGAAGTATCCGCCTACCAAAGATAAAGACCACCCTACTTCCGAAACCGGAGTCGTCCATGTCCACTGATATCGAAATCAATTCGCCGAAGCGGCTGCGCCATCTGAAGGTGGTCGGCATCGTGGTGCTGCTCGCCGCCGCGGGGGTCGTGACAAGCGGCATCTTCAGCCGTGTGCACGCCAGGGAGGACATGAGCACGTGGTCCGCCGAACAGGCTATCCCGACCGTGGCCGCTTATACGCCGAGCCGCCAGGGCGCCACGCAACCGCTGATCCTGCCGGGTCATCTTTCGGCCTTCGTCAACGCGCCGATTTACGCGCGGGTGCCCGGCTATCTGCATGCATGGTATGCGGATATCGGCACGCACGTGAAAGCGGGCCAATTGCTTGGCCAGATCGACACACCCGATCTCGATCAGCAATTGCTGCAGGCCAAGGCGGATCTGCAGAATGCTCAGGCTAACGAACATCTTGCAGCGTCCACCGCCAAACGCTGGACGCAGATGCTCACGCAGGATTCGGTCTCGCAGCAGGACACGGATGAAAAGACCAGCGACCTTACCGCCAAGCAGGCCACCGTCGCGGCGGCCCAGGCGAACGTGAACCGCCTTGAAGCGCTCGAATCGTTCAAGCGGATCACCGCGCCGTTCGACGGCATCGTAACCGCGCGCAGGACCGACATCGGCGACCTGATCGACGCAGGCGGCGGTGACGGTCACGAACTCTTCACGGTGTCCGACGCCCATCAGTTGCGGGTCTACGTGAGCGTGCCGCAAAGCGACGCCGCGGCCATCGAGCCGGGGATGACCGCGACGCTAACCGTGCCCGAACGCCCCGGAATGAAGTTCGAAGCCAAACTGGTCGACACCGACGGTTCGATTACGCCGTCTTCGGGCACCCTGCTCGTGCAGCTGGAGGTCGACAATCAGAACGGCCTGCTGATTCCCGGTGAATACACCGAAGTGCATTTCGCGATGCCAACCAACCCGCACTCGCTGCTGATTCCTGCCAGCGCGCTGATTTTCCGGCAAAGCGGCTTGCAGGTGGCCGTAGTCGGCAAGGACAATCACGCGATCCTCAAGGCCGTCACGATCGCCACCGATCTCGGCACCCACGTCGAAATCAGCTCGGGCCTGGACGCCAACGACCTCGTGATCGACAATCCGCCCGACTCGATCGTCACAGGTGATGCGGTGCGGCTCGTGACCACGCAGGCGTCCACCGCGCCGACCAGCTCGCTCGCCGGGCATCGGGTCGTGGAGCAGGCTCATGGCTGAGTTTAAGTTCAGGCGCAGCCTGTGCGTCGCGCTGGCGGTCACCGCGCTGTTTAGCGGCTGCTCGTTTGCGCCGACCTATCAGGTGCCGCCCACGGCGATCCCGACTGCTTTCAAGGAAGGCGGCGCGTGGCAACTGGCGCAACCCGCCGATCAGGTACCGCGCGACGCATGGTGGCAGGTGTATCACGACCCGGTCCTCGACAAGCTCGAGGTGCAGGTGGCCGCAGCCAATCCCGATGTCGCCGCGGCCGTCGCGCGCCATGACGAGGCCGTCGACTATCTGGCGCAGGCGCGCTCCGGCCTCTTCCCGACCATCGGCGCAGGCGCCAATGTGTCGACCAACCGGCAATCGGACAACCGGCCGCTGCGTGGCACGGGTCAGCCGTCGGTCTACGGATCGAACACCGTCGATGTCGGGATCAACTACGACCTGGACCTGTGGGGCAAGGTGCGCAATGAAGTCAGCGCAGGCCGCGCGGCGGCGCAGGCGAGCGAGGCCGATCTCGCCTCCCTGCGCCTTAGCCTGCAGGCGAGTCTGGCCGCCGCCTATTTCAATCTGCGCGGACTCGATGAACAGCAGCAGATCCTCGCGGACACGATCACCACCTATGAGCGTGCGTTAAAGCTGACGATGAGCCGTCACGCCGGCGGCATTGCCTCGGATCTCGATGTATCACGCGCGCAGACGCAGCTGGCATCGGCGCGCGCCGCTGCCGAGGACGTCAAGGCGGCCCGCGCATTGTACGAACATGCGATTGCCTCGCTGACCGGCGTGCCGGCGTCGTCGTACTCGCTCGCGTCGTCGATCGGACTCGCGTATCTGCCGTCGATCCCGACCGGCGTGCCGGCCACGCTGCTGCAGCGGCGTCCCGACATCGCGGCCGCCGAGCGGCGCGTAGCGGAAGCGAATGCAAAGATCGGCGTCGCCAAGGCGGCATTCTTCCCGGACGTCTCGTTGGGACTGGACGGCGGCTTCCAGAGCAACGCGCTGTCACCCTGGATCATGGCGCCGAACGAAATCTGGTCGGTCGGTCCGAGTCTCGTGATGACGCTGTTCGACGGCGGCCGTCGCGAAGCCGTGACGCAAGAGGCACGCGCCAAGCTGGCGGAGAATGGCGCCAACTACAAGTCGACCGTGTTGCTGGCGTTCCAGCAGGTCGAAGACAATCTGGCGCAGCTGCATCACCTGGGTGACGAAGCCACGCAGGAGAACGAAGCACTCACCGACGCGCAGCGTACTTTGAATCTGTCCATGTCGCGTTATCGCGATGGGGTGGTCAGTTATCTGGATGTGGTCACCGCACAGACCACTGAGCTCAATACGCAGATTCTCGCGTTGAACGTGAATACGCGGCGCTTGCTGGCTTCGGTGGGGTTGATCGAGGCATTGGGTGGGGGCTGGTCGGTGAAACAACAAGCGGCGCTAGCGCGAGGATAGTCGGAGGGCTGGGAATGCCTCGCACGCTCCTGCTTAATTTGCGCTTCCGACCACCTCCCATACAGATCGTCACGCAGGCGGTTGAATGGCGTAATGGAACCCGATAGCCGTGACGACAGGCACGACCAGGAGTTGTGCAAACACGATAGACTTGAAAACTTTGGTCCGCCAGATTTTTTCACGAAATCCACAGACGACCGTCAGCGCATTGAGAGCTGAAATTATCCAGATAAGTCCCGACGGATCGTCTGTCAAAATCGAAAAAACGACTTTGATATTTTCGTTCAATGATTGAACTCCATAAAATTCCAGCTATATAATTCGAAAAATTTCAAATAATCCGATTTCACGTTGCCAGTCATGGAATTTCTGTAATCCCATCCACGTCCTGTGTTGAAAAACACTCCTATTTCAACGGAAAGCCCGGCATACGCAGATTGCTCCGGATCGGCAACATTTCGTCCCAGCAACTTGTTAGCCCAAGTAATCGGCCAATGCACTGTATCATTGGTATTTCCCTGGTAAATATTGATCGCAGTCGGCGAAACTCTCACGACCACCTGGATGTGATGCGCAACTCCGCCGGAGATCCGTCCTTTGAGGTCACGTGCCAACGCAAGAATGTCACCTGGCTGAAGCTCGTCAGCGCCCGTAACGCCTATCGTGTTGGCGCTAATCCGTTGCATATCAGGAGCGCCGTAGCTCAATTCGACCATATCGGCAAAACCATACATAGTGGAATCATACTTTTCGTGTTCCGGTGCTCCGTAGATCTCCATATTTCGATAGGTCCGCACTCCATCAGTAAGCTTGAGTGGCAGTCCTTTCAATGCCGCATACTGGATAAGTACTCGCAACGCGAAATCTTCGCAGGTGAACCTGTTCGTATGAATACCCCCCCTTTGGACCAATACTGCTCGGTACGGATTCGCTCCGCAAGCATCGGGACCGATCTTCTGTAATCAACGACGTCCGCGTTAGTCCACTTACGAGTTGTCTTCCAGGACACCTTTAGTTTGACGACGTGCGGTAGAGGGTCGCTCTTTGGCGTTAGAGGAGCGGTAACCACTGTTGTCATCATTTGCTCGCGTAGTTGATAAGCAGCTTGATGGATTCACCATTGCAACCTGCGATGATCGGCGTTTTACCCTGACCCGTGGTTATAACTTCCCGAATCTCGACCACAGGGGTTTGCAGATGAGCAAGAACTCCACCGATAGGCTCGTCATATTCGTCCACCAGTTGGAAATGTCGGTCATAATCATCCATCGTTGCCGAACCGGATGTTGCAACGGGCGCGCTATTCGCACCCAGCGAATTCCGGCTCGTATTGAGAAAGATCCTGGCGTCCCTGCCCGCGATCACCTTATTCTTTCGACACGGACAGAGCACCAGATCGTCATCAACAACGACGTCGCGTCCCTTTTCAGATAGTCCTGTCCCGGTTCCGAATATCCTGTAGGAGCCCTCGCAGTTGCCGCAGGTTGCCTCGTCACCACTTAGAGCAACCTTCTTTCTGCCATCGCGAATCAGCTTGGAAGACGAGACCGAAACGAAGCCACCGGTGGTCGTTGCGTCGCCATCCCTGACTGCCGCCTTACGCATAGATATCACGCTCGGAAGTCGTATAAGCCGCGGGTGGCGTACAGGCCAGATCAAACAGCCGGTGCACCACAAGGTCGGTAGTTTCGCTTTTCTGCAAGTTCGGCATGTTCAGTCTCCTATGTGAATGACCTCGCTTCGTCATTTGGAAGCGTGCCCCGACAAAATATCCTCACCCCTTCGGGTCTTAGTCAAAAAATGTCACAGCACATGTTGACCTCGTATCGCATCGGCACCGTCTCCTTCCTT
>JBEKNG010000226.1:0-8012 GCA_049523075.1 Paraburkholderia sp. | reverse complement strand
GCTGATCGGCGGAGTGCGCGTGACGGTCGGCGATGAAGTGCTCGATACCTCGGTCCGCGCGCGGCTTGCCAGCATGCAGACGGCTCTGACTGCCTGAAGCGCTTACGCGGCTGGCACGCAACAGAATTGACTATCAGGAGCGAATAATGCAACTCAATCCCTCTGAGATCAGCGAGCTGATCAAGAGCCGGATCCAGGGCCTTGAAGCGAGCGCAGACGTTCGCAACCAGGGCACCGTGATCTCCGTGACCGACGGTATCGTGCGTATCCACGGCCTGTCGGAAGTGATGCAGGGCGAAATGCTCGAATTCCCGGGCAACACCTACGGTCTCGCGCTGAACCTCGAGCGTGACTCGGTCGGCGCCGTGATTCTGGGTGAATACGAACACATTTCGGAAGGCGACATCGTCAAGACGACGGGCCGCATTCTCGAAGTGCCGGTGGGCCCGGAGCTGCTCGGCCGTGTGGTCGACGCACTCGGCAACCCGATCGACGGCAAAGGCCCGGTCAACGCGAAGCAAACCGACGCGATCGAAAAGATTGCACCGGGCGTGATCTGGCGTAAAGGTGTTTCGGAGCCGGTTCAAACGGGTCTGAAGTCGATCGACGCAATGGTCCCGGTTGGCCGCGGCCAGCGCGAGCTGATCATTGGTGACCGCCAATGCGGCAAGACGGCTGTGGCGGTTGACGCGATCATCAACCAGAAGGGCAAAAACCTCTTCTGTATCTACGTCGCGATCGGCCAGAAGGCTTCGTCGATCATGAACGTGGTACGCAAGCTGGAAGAAACCGGCGCGCTGGAATACACGATCGTCGTGGCCGCTTCGGCTTCGGAATCGGCTGCGATGCAGTACCTCGCACCGTACGCCGGTTGCTCGATGGGCGAATACTTCCGCGACCGCGGTCAAGATGCACTGATCGTTTATGACGACTTGACCAAGCAAGCTTGGGCATACCGTCAGATCTCGCTGCTGCTGCGCCGCCCGCCGGGCCGTGAGGCTTACCCGGGTGACGTGTTCTATCTGCACTCGCGTCTGCTGGAACGTGCGGCTCGCGTCTCGGAAGAGTACGTCGAGAAGTTCACGAACGGCGAAGTGAAAGGCAAGAGTGGTTCGCTGACGGCACTGCCGGTCATTGAAACACAAGCAGGCGACGTGACCGCCTTCGTTCCGACGAACGTGATCTCGATTACCGACGGCCAGATCTTCCTCGAAACCGACCTCTTCAACGCAGGTATCCGCCCGGCAATTAACGCCGGCGTGTCGGTGTCGCGTGTGGGTGGTGCGGCTCAGACGAAGGTTGTGAAGAAGCTGTCGGGCGGTATTCGTACCGACCTGGCGCAGTACCGTGAACTGGCAGCATTCGCCCAGTTTGCCTCGGACCTCGATGAAGCAACCCGCAAGCAGCTGGAACGTGGCCGCCGCGTGACGGAACTGCTCAAGCAGCCGCAGTACCAGCCGCTGCAAGTGTGGGAACTGGCTATCGCGCTGTTCGCTGCGAACAACGGTTACCTCGACGACCTCGAAGTCGCGCAAGTGCTGCCGTTCGAAAAGGGCCTGCGTGACTACCTGAAGTCGAAGCACGCTGACCTGATCAAGCGCATCGAGGATACCAAGGAACTCTCGAAGGACGACGAAGGCCTGCTGCATACGGCCGTCAAAGACTTCAAGAAGTCCGGCGCTTATTGATCCGCGAGTGACCCGCAAGGCATAAACGGACCTTGAAGCGGCGCGGGCCGCATGTGAATGCCCCCGCGCTGCTTCGATAGCTTTGCATGGCCCCGAGTAACCGCTAAAGCGCTAACTTGGGCCGACAAAGGAGCAAGCAATGGCTGGAATGAAGGAAATTCGCGGCAAGATCAAGAGCGTGCAAAACACGCGCAAGATCACTAAAGCGATGGAGATGGTGGCCGCATCGAAGATGCGCCGCGCTCAGGAGCGCATGCGCGCTGCTCGCCCGTATGCCGACAAGGTCCGCGACATCGCTGCACACATGAGCCGTTCGACCCCAGAGTATCGTCACCCGTTCATGGTGTCGAACGAAGGCGCGAAGATGGCCGGCATGATCCTCGTCACGACCGACAAGGGCCTGTGCGGCGGCATGAATACGAACGTGTTGCGCGTAGCGCTGCAGAAGTTCAAGGAACTGGAAGGCCTGGGCAAGACGATCGAAGCAACGGCGATCGGCGGCAAAGGCCTCGGTTTTCTGAACCGCCTGCGCGCGAAGGTCGTGTCGAACGTCGTGCATCTGGGCGACACGCCGCACCTCGAGAAGCTGATCGGCGCGGTGAAAGTGCAGCTCGACATGTACTCGGAGGGCAAGATCTCGGCGGTGTACCTGGCGTACACGCGCTTCGTCAACACGATGAAGCAGGAAGCGGTGATCGAGCAACTGCTGCCGCTGTCGGCAGACCAGTTCGAGCGCAAGGAAGACGAGGGCACCGTACCGAGCACGTCGTGGGACTACATCTACGAGCCGGACGCACAGGCGGTGGTGGACGAGTTGCTCGTGCGTTATGTCGAAGCGCTGGTCTATCAGGCCGTTGCGGAAAACATGGCGTCGGAGCAGTCGGCACGGATGGTCGCGATGAAGGCCGCTTCGGACAATGCGAAGACGGTCATCAACGAACTGCAGCTCGTGTACAACAAGAGCCGCCAGGCTGCGATCACGAAAGAACTGTCGGAAATCGTCGGTGGCGCCGCTGCGGTCTGACCATAACAGTCAGGCGCGCCTTAGGGCAAGCGCCACGAAACTGCGCCTTTGCGCGAGTGAAGAATTGAGTATCTAAAGGAAAAGCGATGAGTACTACTGCTTTGGTAGAAGGCAAGATCGTACAGTGCATCGGCGCGGTGATCGACGTGGAATTCCCGCGTGACCACATGCCGAAGATTTACGACGCGCTCATTCTCGACGGTTCGGAATTGACCCTCGAAGTCCAGCAGCAGCTGGGCGACGGCGTCGTGCGGACCATCTGTCTGGGTGCATCGGACGGCCTGCGCCGCGGCACGATGGTGAAGAACACTGGCAAGCCGATCAGCGTGCCGGTCGGCAAGCCGACCCTTGGCCGGATCATGGACGTGCTGGGCCGTCCGATCGACGAAGCCGGTCCGATCAACTCGGACACGATGCGCGGTATTCACCAGAAGGCTCCGGCGTTCGACGAACTGGCGCCGTCCACGGAACTGCTCGAAACCGGCATCAAGGTGATCGACCTGATCTGCCCGTTTGCCAAGGGCGGTAAGGTTGGCCTGTTCGGTGGCGCCGGTGTGGGCAAGACCGTGAACATGATGGAACTGATCAACAACATCGCCAAGGAACACGGTGGTTACTCCGTGTTCGCCGGTGTTGGCGAGCGTACCCGCGAAGGGAACGACTTCTATCATGAAATGAAGGATTCGAACGTTCTCGACAAGGTCGCGCTGGTGTACGGCCAGATGAACGAGCCGCCGGGCAACCGTCTGCGCGTCGCGCTGACCGGTCTGACGATGGCTGAGCACTTCCGCGACGAAGGTCTCGACGTGCTGTTCTTCGTGGACAACATCTACCGTTTCACGCTGGCAGGCACGGAAGTGTCGGCACTGCTCGGCCGTATGCCGTCGGCAGTGGGCTATCAGCCGACGCTGGCTGAAGAAATGGGTAAGCTGCAAGAGCGTATTACGTCGACCAAGACTGGCTCGATCACGTCGGTGCAAGCCGTGTACGTCCCTGCGGATGACTTGACCGACCCGTCGCCGGCTACGACCTTCGGCCACCTGGACGCAACCGTCGTGCTGTCACGTGACATCGCTTCGCTGGGTATCTACCCGGCAGTCGACCCGCTCGATTCGACCTCGCGTCAGATCGACCCGAACGTGATTGGCGAAGAGCACTACGCCATCACGCGCGGCGTGCAGCAAACGCTGCAGCGCTACAAGGAACTGCGCGACATTATCGCGATTCTGGGCATGGACGAACTGGCGCCGGAAGACAAGCTCGCTGTTGCGCGTGCTCGTAAGATCCAGCGTTTCCTGTCGCAGCCGTTCCACGTCGCTGAAGTGTTCACGGGTGCGCCGGGCAAGTACGTGCCGCTGAAGGAAACGATCCGCGGCTTCAAGATGATCGTTGCCGGTGAATGCGATCATCTGCCGGAGCAGGCGTTCTACATGGTCGGCACGATCGACGAAGCCTTCGAAAAGGCCAAGAAGATCCAGTAAAGGCCGGGTGTAACGAGGCGGGCGCCGGCTTCGCGCGTATCGATACGTGTTTGCGGATCGGAACGCAAAGCCGGCGCCTCTTACTACGCTCAACCCAGCCTTGCACGGGACGAGAGTCAGCGCCCAAGCGCTAACACTCGTCGAGCTTTGCAGGGGACCCGAGTCAACGCTAAAGCGCTAACTCGGGTCGCCACAGGAGTCGATATGGCAACCATTAAAGTAGACGTCGTCAGCGCGGAAGAGCAGATCTTCTCGGGTCAGGCGAAATTCGTGGCGCTGCCGGGCGAAGCGGGCGAGCTCGGCATTCTGCCGGGCCACACGCCGCTCATCACGCGGATTCGTCCGGGCGCGGTGCGTATCGAAGCTGAAAACGGCGAAGAAGAGTTTGTGTTCGTCGCCGGCGGCATTCTCGAAATCCAGCCGGGCGCGGTGACGGTCCTCGCCGACACGGCAATCCGCGGCAAGGACCTCGACGAAGCCAAGGCCGAAGAGGCACGCAAGCACGCGGAAGAGGCGCTGCAGAACACGGGTTCGAACCTCGAATACGCAACCGCTCAGGCGGAACTCGCGTATGCGACGGCTCAGCTCGCGGCGATTCAGCGTCTGCGGAAGCTGCGCGGTCAGAACTAAGCGGCAAGCATCAAAGAAAAAGCAGCCTGACCGGCTGCTTTTTTTTTGCGTTACTTGACGTTTACGGAAGGGGAAGCAGAGGCGTAACTTTAGTGCGGTCGAAGCAGGGAGGCACCGAGCATCTGCGGGTAAGACTTGATGCCTGGCAGTTATCCGCCGAGGCACAATCGGTTTCAAATTCCTCAAGAAAACGCCGGGCCGCCCCAAGTTTCCCCCCTGCAGGCACTCCCCTTGTGGGATTGACCCCTCCCGGGGGCCTGGCGCGAAGCGGCAGGTCAGGGGGCACTCTATAAAAGCAAACATCCGCTCACGGAGACACCACCATGGCAACGCAAGCGTCAGGTGAAGGCGCACTCATTGAACCGAAGGACGGTCTGTCCTACGTGCGCGGCTCGACCGCTATCCCATTGAGTGACGCGACCGTCGGACAATTTCTGCTCGATACCGCCCGGCGCTTCCCTAACCGACCCGCCGTGGTGTTCCGCGAGCAGGGTATCCGCTGGACGTGGCAGGTGTTCGTGCAAGAGGTCGATGTGCTTGCCGCCGGTTTGCTCGCGCGCGGCATCGGCAAGGGCGATCGCGTCGGCATCTGGTCGCCAAACCGGGTCGAGTGGTTGCTGACGCAGTTTGCTACTGTGCGCATCGGGGCCGTGCTGGTCAACATCAACCCGGCCTACCGGCTGGCCGAACTCGAATACGCGCTCAACAAGGTCGGCTGCAAGGCCATCATTGCCGCTGAGTGCTTCAAGTCTTCGAAATACCTTGAGATGCTGCAAGAGCTGGCGCCGGAGCTCGCCAGGGACGCGCCCGGCGCGCTGCACGCGGCTCGCCTGCCGGACCTGCGCGCGGTGATCCGCATGGGCGACAGCCAGACGCCGGGCATGTTGAGTTTCTCCGATGTGATCGAGCAGGGCCGCGCCACGTTCGACCCAGCAGAGCTCGAGGCCATCGGCGCCACGCTGTCAGCCGACCATCCGATCAACATCCAGTTCACCAGCGGCACTACCGGCAATCCAAAGGGCGCCACGCTCACGCATCGCAACGTGGTCAATAACGCGCGCTATATCGCCATGGCGATGCGCCTCTCGGAACAGGACGGACTCTGCATTCCCGTGCCGCTCTATCACTGCTTCGGGATGGTGCTGGCGGTGCTGGCCTGCGTTTCGGTTGGTGCGAACATGGTCTTCCCCGCAGAGGGCTTCGACCCTGCCGCCACGCTCGCTGCGGTTGCCGAGGAAGAATGCACGGCGTTGCACGGCGTTCCGACCATGTTCATCGCCGAACTGGACCACCCGGCTTTTGCACGCTTCGATCTCACGCGCCTGCGCACCGGCATCATGGCCGGCTCGCCATGCCCGATCGAAACCATGAAAAAGGTCGTATCGAAGATGCACCTGGCGGAAATCACGATCGCCTACGGCATGACGGAGACGAGCCCGGTGTCATTCCAGAGTTCGACCACCGACCCGCTCGACAAGCGCACCTCGACGGTGGGGCGCATCCAGCCGCATCTCGAGGTCAAAGTGATCGACCCGCTGGGAAGCGTCGTGCCGGTCGGCGAGACCGGCGAACTGTGCACGAAAGGCTATTCGGTGATGCAGGGCTACTGGGGCGACGAAGCCAAAACGCGCGAAAGCATCGTCGATGGCTGGATGCACACCGGCGACCTTGCGACGATCGATGCCGACGGCTATTGCAACATCGTTGGCCGGCTCAAGGACATGCTGATTCGCGGCGGTGAGAACATCTACCCCCGTGAGATCGAGGAGTTTCTGTTTCGCCATCCGAAGATCCAGAGCGTGCAGGTGTTCGGCGTGCCGGACGCGAAGTACGGCGAGGAAGTGTGTGCGTGGATCGTGCTGCGCGCCGGCGAACAGGCGAGCGCCGAAGAGATGCAGGACTTCTGCCGCGGCCAGATTGCCCACTACAAAATCCCGAAGTACATCCGCTTTGTCGACGAGTTGCCCATGACGGTGACTGGCAAGGTGCAGAAGTTCGTGATGCGCGAACGAATGATGCAGGAACTGAAAGTGGAGGAGGACAAGACGGCCTGATACGGCTGCGGCGTCACGTAACGCTTACGTGACGCCGCAGGGTTCGACCTGGATTAG
The DNA here is from genome assembly GCA_049523075.1 of Paraburkholderia sp. Classification (GTDB taxonomy): domain Bacteria; phylum Pseudomonadota; class Gammaproteobacteria; order Burkholderiales; family Burkholderiaceae; genus Paraburkholderia. The sequence continues at coordinate 1,078 of JBEKNG010000226.1, read as the reverse complement.
CGACCATTTGCGATGCCGGGTTCGAAAACGACTTCGGCAAGGCTCGACTGAGCAGCGCGCAAACGTTTGGCTGGGAAAAAAAAAGCGGGCCTGGAGCCCGCTAAAAACCACACGCTACGGGGTTAGCGCGAGGAGACCATTGGAGGAACCAAGTGGGCAGACGCTCTACGCGTCGACCACGGCGCCAACAGGGATGCCCCTTTTCCAGGGCTTCGGCTTGCTGCCGACCGGCAAGTGCATCGTATCCGCTCACACCACGCACCCAGCCACATCCGTGTTGAAACCGTTGAAAGGCATTGTGGGCGAATAAGTCTGGCAACGCGGTAACAAAGTGTTTCAGGTTGTAACGCCCGCCAGATAAGGCTTCCAAGGATTTATTGCCATTGAAAGCTGATCAACACGTAATTATTACCGACATTCCGGCCGATCGTTACACGGCGCGATTGATGCTATTCGAGATGAGCGGTGCACTGCTTTTGGCTCGATTTCCACTGCGCGAACGCGTGGTGCGGGACGCGCTATGGCCGCCGATCGCCGTCTGTATGGGCCGTCACGGGTCCGATAACCTGAAAGACGATGAGCTGAGGCAGCGCGCGACGCCGCAGCGCTTACTTGGCCGCGATTGCGTCATTGCGGTAATCGGCTCGTTAAATCAACAGTATCAACCGAGCTATTCCGTATCGGCTTACATGAAGGCGCTCGGTTACAGGATTGTGCCGGTGGACCCGCGTACTGGAACGATGACGATGCAGCCGGTTTTAAGGCGCCGCAGTCCGACCAGCGGTGCCTGGGCGTGGTCCTTACGCCGTCACTTCAACCACTTGTCCGAGATCGCCTGATATTCACCCGTAGCCTGCGCCAGGTGCAACCACTGGCCCACGTACTGCTGGAAGACCACGTCGCCGCGCGGCAGCAACCATGCCTTCTCGCCGTACTGGAACGGTTTGTCGGGATGTACCGAACACAGGCCCGGGTTGAGCTTCTGTTGCAGTAGTGTCTCCGAAGCGTCCGTGACCATTACATCCGCCTGACCGGCCAGGATCCATGCTGCCCTCTTCATCGGTTCTCCTCGAACACT
>JBEKNG010000225.1:0-8066 GCA_049523075.1 Paraburkholderia sp. | reverse complement strand
GATGGCCGCATCAAGACCGTCCACCACCTTGATCGCCAGCACGGGCGCGAGGTATTCGGTGCGCCAGTCCTCCTCCGTCGCATCGACGAGCGGACCGACGCGCGCGGCTTCGAGCACGGCGCGAGCAGCCGGATCGACGCGCAATTCGACTTCCTTGTCGCGATACAGCTTGCCCAGCGGCGGCAGGATTTCGTGCGCAATGCCGCGCGCCACCAGCAGCGTTTCCATCGTGTTGCAGGTGCCGTAGCGGTGGGTTTTAGCGTTGTCGCAGACGCTCAACGCCTTCGTCAGGTCGGCACGGTCGTCAACGTACACGTGGCAGATGCCGTCGAGGTGCTTGATCATCGGCACGCGCGCTTCTTCCATGAGGCGCGCAATCAGGCTCTTGCCACCACGCGGCACGATCACGTCCACATAATCCGTCATCGTGATCAGCTTGCCGACTGCCGCACGATCCGACGTGCCCACCACTTGCACCGCGTCCTGCGGCAAACCGGTCGTTTCCAGGGCTTCCCCGATCAGCTCCGCCAAAGCGGTATTGCATTCGAGCGCTTCCGAACCGCCGCGCAGAATAGTCGCGTTGCCGGACTTCAGACACAGCGCGGCCGCATCGATTGTCACGTTCGGACGCGACTCATAGATGATCCCGATCACACCGAGCGGCACACGCATCTGGCCGACCTGGATGCCGCTCGGACGGTACTTGAGATTGCTGATCTCGCCGATCGGATCCGCCAGCGCGGCCACCTGGCGCAGGCCTTCGACCATCGTCCGTAGCGCCTTGTCCGACAGCGTCAGGCGGTCGATGAAAGCGGCGTCGTGCCCTTTCTCTCTCGCGCGCGCGACGTCGCCGGCATTGGCTTCCTTCAATTGCGCGGCGTCGCGCTCAATTGCATGGGCCACCGCTTCGAGCGCGGCGTTTTTCGCAGCCGTCGACGCCCGCGCCATCGCACGCGATGCGTGGCGGGCGCGGCGGCCGAGGTCGGTCATGTACTGGTCGATATCCATGGTGATTCTCAGGTTGCCGCGTGCATCTTCGACATGCGACGGACAGGCGGAATTAGCAGAAGATCAAACGATTGTAAGACGGGTTACGCAGACTTGCTCGGCGCACCGCGCCCCAGGCGACCCGGACCGGCTAGCTCAAGCCGGCCTGCGCATTGGCACTGCTGGACCTGGTCTCGCCGGCGGTGGCATGGGTGCGGACTTCGCCGGTGAAGCCACCGTCATCGCCAACTCAAACAGCCCGTCCCATGGATCAGGCGGCGGATCGTTGCGGTGGTTGCCCGGCGTGCCGCCGGAAAGCCCCTTGACCTGCCGGTCCAGCTTCGCGGCAAGCGCAAGCCCCTTCTCCAGCGCGGCTTCGGTTACGCGCGAGAGCGCCGGTCCGATCAACCGCTCACGCGGCCCCCACACGCGGTTTTCGCGGGTCAGCATGGCAAGCGGCTTGCCTGCCGCGACACCACGCTTGATCCGCAGGAGCGTGCGTACTTCTTCGACAACGGCCCACAGGACCAGCACGGCCGCTTCACCTTCGCCGCGCAAGCCGTCGAGCATTCGCGAAAGCCGTCCCACGTCACCCGCCAGCATGGCCTCATTGAGCTTGAACACGTCGTAGCGCGCCACATTGAGCACGGCGTCCTGAACCTGCTCGAAGCTCAGCACTCCGGCCGGATACAGCAGCCCGAGCTTCTGGATCTCCTGATGCGCCGCGAGCAGGTTGCCTTCCACCCGCTCCGCGATGAACTGCAATGCGCGCCGGCCTTCTTCACCGGCGGCCACCCGCTGGCCCTGCTGCGATAAACGCTGACCCACCCAGTTTGGCAACTGCGCCCGCTCCACCGGATCGATTTTCAGCGCGACGCCTGCCTCGGCGAGCGCAGTGAACCATGCCGCCTTCTGCGTGGCTGCGTCGAGCCGAGGCAGCGATACCATCGTCAGCACGTCCGGATTCACTGCCGCAGCCAGTGCTTTCAGCGCATCCGCGCCTTCTTTGCCTGGCTTACCGGACGGAATCCGCAATTCGACCAGTTGCCGGTCGCCGAACAGCGACATCGACTGGCTCGCGCCAAGCAGCGAGCTCCAGTCGAAGCCACGCTCCACGGTGAACACCGAGCGGTCGGTGTAGCCCGCAGCGCGCGCCGTGGCGCGGATGCGGTCGCAAGCCTCCTGCGCGAGCAGATGCTCGTCGCCGTACACGACGTACAGGCCGGCGAGTCCCTTCGCGAGGTGCGCTTCGAGCGCGTCAAGTCGTAGTTGCATGGCTACGGATCAACAAGATTGGCAAAACACGGCAACGCAGGGCGCCGATCAAAGCGGCGGCGGCGGCAGCGGCGCGCGCGGCGCGACGGCTGGCACTACCTGGCCCGGCGCCGGATGCAGCGAGTGCACTACACCGAGACGGCGTGTCAGCTGATCGACCGCATCGCTGCGCATGTCCGCATACAGCAGGTCCGCTTCTGAGCTCTTCGATTGCGAGAACTCGTCGCTGTAAGTCATTGCACGATTCAGCGCAATCACGCTGCCCGGAATCAGCACCGTGCCGTCGGCACCGACGAGCGTGTAGTTCAGCGAGTAGCTCAGTGAATACTCCTCGACAACGCCCAGTGAATTCATCGCCAACACGCTATTGCCGAGACTTTCGGACACGCGCAGGATGGCGTCGGCATTGGCCGTCGAACTGACGATCACCGTGTCGCTGCCGCCCTGCACCATGCGGGTCAGACGTCCCAGGAACGCGGGCTGAGAGCCCACGACGGCAAGGCGTTTGAACGGATAGTCCTGCTGGCCGCGTAGCTGGAAGCCACAGGCGGACAACGCCATCACCCCGCACGCCAGCGTCAAAAACGATCTGCGAGTCACATTGGCTCCTGGTTCGCAGTAAATCCCGTACCCGATTCGTGTGCAGCGGCAGTTCGCAGCGGCACCGTGCCCATATCCTGCTGCACCATCAGACGACGATGTTCACGAGACGGCCCGGCACGACAATGACCTTCTTCGGCGCGTTGCCTTCGCTGAACTTGGCGAACATCTCGTGTGCGAGCGCGGCCTGCTCGATGGCCTCACGCGGGGCGTCCCTGGCAACCTTCACCGCCCCGCGCACCTTGCCGTTCACCTGCAGCACGAGTTCGATCTCGGCCTGTTCGAGCGCCTTCTCGTCGACCTTCGGCCAGGTCGCGTCGAGCAGCGTGCCGAACTCGTCGGCATAGCCGAGTTCTTGCCACAACTGGAAGGTCGCATGCGGTACGACCGGGTACAGGACCCGCAGCAGGACGCCGTAGCATTCGCGCAGCACCGCGGGCTGTGCGCCCTTGGCGCTGTCGAGCGCGTTGAGCATCTTCATCGCCGCCGACACCACCGTGTTGTACTGCAGACGCTGGTAGTCGAAATCGGCCTGCTTCAGCACGCTGTAGATCTCGCGGCGCAGCACCTTGTCCGTTTCGGCGAGTTGCGCCGCGTCGAACGAACCGTGTTCGCGCAGTGCAGCTTCGTTCGCATGGCCGAAGCCCCACACGCGGCGCAGGAAGCGGCTTGCGCCTTCCACGCCCGCACCCGACCATTCGAGCTGCTGCTCCGGCGGCGCGGCGAACATCACAAAGAGACGCGCGGTGTCGGCACCGTACTGGTCGATCAGCAGTTGCGGATCCACACCGTTATTCTTCGACTTCGACATCTTCTCGACGCCGCCCAACACCACCGGCTGACCGTCTGCAATCGATGTAGCGCCGAGCGGGCGGCCCTTGTCGTCGTGCGTGACGGTGACGTCGAGCGGGTTGTACCAGGTCTTCTTGCCCGCTTCGGTTTCGCGGTAGTAGGTTTCGTTGAGCACCATGCCCTGCGTGAGCAGGTTCTTGGCCGGCTCGCCGAACTTGACGATGCCGAGATCACGCGAGACCTTCGCCCAGAAGCGCGAATACAGCAAGTGCAGGATCGCGTGTTCGATGCCGCCGATGTACTGGTCCATCGGCATCCAGTAGTCGGTGCGCGCGTCGACCATGGTCTTTGCGTCGGGCGCGGCGTAGCGGTAGAAGTACCACGACGAATCGACGAAGGTATCCATCGTGTCGGTTTCGCGCTTCGCCGGCGCGCCGCACTTCGGGCAGGTGCAGTTCACGAACGCTTCAGACTTCGCGAGCGGGTTGCCCGTGCCGTCCGGCACGAGGTCCTCCGGCAGCACGACCGGCAGGTCTTCCTCCGGCACCGGCACGTCGCCGCAGGTGTCGCAGTAAATGATCGGAATCGGCGTGCCCCAGTAACGCTGGCGCGACACACCCCAGTCCCGCAGACGGTAGGTGACCTGCTTGTCGCCGAGACCGAGTTCCTTCAGGTCGCCGGCGATCGCGTCGACGGCTGGCGTGTATGCCATGCCGTCGTACTTGCCGCTGTTGATCAGCGTGCCGTTCTTGTCGCCGTACCACTCTTGCCAGGCGTCGGTCGAGAATTCCTTGCCTTCGAGCGCCACCACCTGCTTGATCGGCAGACCGTACTTCTTCACGAACGCGAAGTCGCGCTCGTCATGCGCCGGCACGCCCATCACCGCGCCTTCGCCGTAGCTCATCAGCACGTAGTTGCCGATCCACACTTCGACCTGCTCCTGCGTGAGCGGATGCGTGACGTAGAAACCGGTGCCCATGCCCTTCTTTTCCATCGTCGCAACGTCAGCTTCGGCGACGCCGCCGCGCTTGCATTCTTCGATGAAGGCCTGCAGTTCCGGCTTGTCTTGTGCGAGACGCGTGGCGAGCGGATGCTCGGCGGCGACCGCGCAGAAGGTCACGCCCATGATCGTGTCGGCGCGCGTGGTGAATACGCGCAGCACCTTCTGCTCGCCGTCGATTTCGTACGGAAAGCCGAAGTTCACGCCGAAGCTCTTGCCGATCCAGTTCTGCTGCATGATCTTGACGCGCTCGGGCCAGCCGAGGCCTTCGAGGTCGTTCAACAGTTCGTCGGCGTACTGCGTGATCCGCATGTAGTACATCGGAATCTCGCGCTTTTCGACCAGCGCGCCCGAGCGCCAGCCGCGCCCGTCGATCACCTGCTCGTTGGCGAGCACGGTCTGGTCGACCGGGTCCCAGTTCACGGTGCCGGTCTTCTTGTACGCGATGCCTTTCTCGAGCATCTTGAGGAACAGCCACTGGTTCCACTTGTAGTAGTCAGGGCTGCAGGTCGCGACTTCGCGGGACCAGTCGATCGCGAGACCCATCGACTGCATCTGCTTCTTCATGTACGCGATGTTGTCGTACGTCCACTTGGCCGGCGGCACGTTGTTGGCCATCGCGGCGTTTTCCGCCGGCATGCCGAACGCGTCCCAACCCATCGGCATCAGCACGTTGTAGCCGTTCATCCGCAGATAGCGGTACATCACGTCGTTGATCGTGTAGTTGCGCACGTGGCCCATGTGCAGCTTGCCCGACGGATACGGCAGCATCGAGACGCAGTAGAACTTGGGCTTGTCGGTGGTTTCCGTTGTCTTATAGGCGTCGCTGGCGCGCCATTGCCCTTGCGCGGCGGATTCGACGTCGGAGGGAACGTATTTTTCGTGCATGGTGTGATGGGATCGCTGGGTTCGGTGCTTTCGCACCGGGCCTGGTGCTCTGCTTGATGAAATGGCGTCGTTTCCCCATTTGCAGGGGAAAACGCTGATTATACCGTCCACTGAGGGTGACGCTGCGCGCCACTCGGTATAGGCCGCGGGGCTTGTGGGATCAAGGCTGCGCGCCGTGCGAGCGGCCTACCCGACCCGCAAACGCCGGGATGTGGGGTCAGGAAGGCGGCCCGTCACGCCGTTCGCCGTCGCTGGTCAATAGCCTGCCGATCCTGTCACGAGGCAATGCGCCGGGACGCCCGCCTTATTGCCGCCCCCGTGTCCTTAGTGGTTGACCGCCGGTGGCGGCGGATCCGTGACAAAGCCGATCCGCTCGAGCCCCGCCTGCTGCGCGGCGCCCATCACCTGAGCGATGACCTCGTAGCGCGTCGAGCGTTCGGCGCGGAGCTGGATCTCCGGCTGCTCCGCCGCTTTGCCCGCCTCCACGAAGCGCGCACGCATCTGGTCGAGCGTCAGGACGTTACCGTTCCAGTAGATTTTGCCCGCGGCGTCGATTGAAAGCGAAATGGTCTGCGGCGTCTGACGCGCCGGCGCAGCGGCGACTTTCGGCAGGTCGAGCCGGATCGCGTGCGTAAATAAAGGCGCGGTGATGATGAAGATCACGAGCAGCACCAGCATCACGTCGATCAGCGGCGTCATGTTGATCTCCGCCATCGGCGCCGCGGTTTGCCGTTTTTCGAGTCCGCCGAATGCCATGTCGACCTCCTGCCTGACTTAAGCTGAGCTGGGCTGAGCTGATTTCACTTGCGGCGTCGCCGCCGGGGCGGGCGCGCAGACGTAGGCGTGCAGATCGTGCGCGAAGCCGTCCAGTTCCTCGGACAACTGCCGCACCATACGGCCGAGCACGTTATACGCGAGCACGGCAGGAATCGCCACCACGAGGCCGAAGGCCGTCATGATCAGCGCCTCGCCGACCGGACCGGCGACGTTTTCGATCATCGCCTGACCGCTCGCGGCGATGCTGCCGAGCGCGTGATAGATGCCCCAGACGGTGCCCAGCAAGCCGACGAACGGCGCCGTGCTGCCCACTGACGCCAGCAACACCTGACCAGATTCAAGCCGCCGTTGCGAGGTCGTGAGCGCCTGGCGGAGCGCCCGCAGCACGCGCTCGCTGCGCTCGACGCGCGCGAGCAAGGCGCCTGGGATATCCACTTCCGCGGCGTGCAGAGCGGCTTCGGCGAGCGGCGTAAAAACACGCTCACTGTCTGCGCGCCGCAACGCCGCGACGCCTTCCGATAGCGTGGGCGCCTGCCAGAACTGGGTGATCGCGCGCGCCGCCTGGCGCTTCGCGCGGCCCAGCATCCAGCCCTTGACGATCAGGAAGCACCAACTCGCCACCGACATGGCCAGCAGCACGTAGGCTACGGCATGCGTGATCGTATCGCTGGATTCCAGGTAGTGAAGAATGCCGGTGCCTGCCATTGGACCTCGCCGTCGAAAAGTGTGCGCCGGTTGCGCGCCGCCATTTGGACAGGAGGCGCACGCGGGACGGATGCGCGCTCAGCGCAGGCCGAGCACGTCCTGCATGTCGTAAAAGCCGTTTGCGTGGCCTTCGAGGAAGTGCGCGGCGCGCAGCGCGCCCTGCGCATAGGACAGCCGGCTCGCCGATTTGTGCGTAATCTCGATGCGCTCGCCAATGCCCGCGAACAGCACAGTATGGTCCCCGACGATGTCGCCGCCGCGAATCGCGGCAAAGCCGATGGTCGACGGATCGCGCTCGCCGGTGACACCCTCGCGGCCATAGACCGCGCAGTCGTCCAGATTACGGCCGAGCGCGCCGGCGATCACTTCGCCCATAGCCAGCGCGGTGCCGGACGGCGCGTCCACCTTATGGCGGTGATGCGCCTCGATGATCTCGATGTCATAGCCGGTAGCGAAATGGCGCGCAGCGTATTCGAGCAGCTTGAGCGTGACGTTCACGCCCACGCTCATGTTCGCCGCAAACACGATGCTGATCTTTTCGCCAGCCGCGCGCAGTTGCGCTTTCTGCTCGTTATCGAAACCCGTGGTGCCGATCACCAGCTTGACGTTGTGGCGCAGCGCCGCTTCGAGATGCACCAGCGTACCGGCCGGCCGCGTGAAATCGATCAGATAGTCGGACTGGGCAAACACCTGCTCGATGTCATCCGTCAGTACAACACCCGTCTCTTTGCCGAGGAACGCCCCGGCGTCCTGGCCGAGTTGCGACGAACCGGTCCGCACGAGCGCGCCGGAAAGTTTGACGCCAGAATCGTTCAGGACGGTTTCGATCAGCATTCGGCCCATACGGCCCGATGCACCGGCAATAGCAATGTTCATGGCAGTCACGTGAAAAAAGCGACACAAAGCGCGCCGCGAGAAGGCGGAAGAAACACAAATGACGGGCCCGCGCTGCGCAGGCGGCCCGTCATTGTGAGGGACAGCGTATCTAGCTACCCGTTCCCGAGGTCTGCGCAGGAGCCGACGTCAGCGGTGCGTTGTAGCT
>JBEKNG010000224.1:0-8091 GCA_049523075.1 Paraburkholderia sp. | reverse complement strand
GACGACTATTGCCGCGATGGCGAAAGTCAGTCACGAAACCGTCTCCCGAGTACTGAGATGCCTTACACACCGCGGCGCAATTGCAAGGGAAGGCCGATTGATTCGCATTTGCGATCGCATTGCGTTACATACTCTGGCCGTTGAATGACGGCGACCGTATTTCATCCGGCTGCATCTGGACAATTAAGCCGCGGGGGCCGACCGAACCGCGTATCTCGCCGCTTGCGAGGTTAGAGCAACCGGCGGATCCGCATGTAACCGCCCCTAAAGGTTGACGAGCATGTGCCGTTATTACCTTTGCCGTTTTCTTCGGGGATGCGATTCAGATGCGAAACCTGACCGTTCGCAACAGCTTCATTGCCCTATTCGTCGTATTTGCATTGGTGATGCTGACAGGAGTGCCGGATCGCATTGCTGCCAAAGATCTGACTGCTGCGATTGCCGATATGGGTAGAACGAGATCAGCCTGTTAGACCTCAAAACAGAAACGGCGCGCCACGTTGCCTGGCCAGCATCGGTCCACGCAAGTCAGCGCTATGTCAGCAGACCGGGAACCCATGAACACAAACAGGAAGACATTGACCATCCGGTCGCGCTTGATCGCGGGGTTCGGCGTGGTACTTATCGCGCTCGTCGCGCTCACGGTAATCGCTATCACCAGGGTTGAGATGGTTCGCGCGCGGCTCGACGACATCATCGACGTGAACGGCGTCAAGGAACGTTACGCGATCAACTTTCGCGGAAGTGTCCACGACCGCTCCATCGCAGTGCGTGACGTGACGCTTGTATCCGCAGCTGAACTTCCTTCGGTCATCGATCACATTCATGCGCTCGCGAGCCAGTATGAAGAATCGGCTGGACCCCTCGCCAAGATCTATGCCGAACGGACCGACATCACAGCCGAGGAACGGGCGATCTATGCGCGGATCAACGCCGCGCGGCAGCAATCCTTGCCGCTGATCCAGCAGGTGATCAGCCTGCAGCAAGCGGGTGACGTCGAGGGCGCGCGCAAGATCCTGCTCGATGATGCGCGTCCCGCGCTTGTCGAATGGCTCGCCGGGATTAACGCGCTGATCGACTATCAGGAGCAACTCAACCGGCAGGAAAGCGCCGAGGCGCGCAAGATCAGCACCGATTTTCGCTGGTTGATGATCGTGCTGACGCTGCTCGCGTGCGGGGTCGGCATCGCCGTCGTCTATGCGACTGTGCGTAACATCACACAGGCTCTCGGGGCTGAGCCGGGCGATGTGGTAGATCTGGCCGAGTCGATCCGCGCGGGCGACCTCGCGCGCCGAATCGAGTTACGGCGCGGCGATACGTCGAGCGTGATCGCCGCGATGGCGCGGATGCAGCAAAGGCTCGCCGAAATCGTCACCCAGATGCGCGACGCCGCGCAGGGCGTTGCGGCCGCCACGGAGCAAATCGCGCTAGGTAACGCCGACCTGAGCACGCGCACCGAGCGGCAGGCTGCCGCGCTCGAACAGGCGAGCGGCGCGCTCGAAGAGTTCGACTCCAGCGTGGCAGCCAATGCCCAAAGTGCGGGCAACGCCGACGAACTGGCAAAGCACGCTTCGGCTACCTCAGCACAGGGTGGCACCGTGGTTGGTCAGGTTGTGAACACGATGCGCGCAATCAGCGAATCGTCGAACCGCATCGAAGACATCATCGCCGTCATCGATTCGATCGCATTCCAGACTAACTTGCTTTCGTTGAATGCCGCAGTCGAAGCGGCGCGGGCCGGTGCTGACGGTCGCGGCTTCGCGGTCGTCGCCAGCGAAGTGCGCATGCTGGCACAGCGCAGCGCCGCTGCGGCGAAGGAAATCAAGGAACTTATCGGCGCGAGCAGCGCTCGGATCAGCGAGGGGGAGCTGCAGGTCGATGCGGCCGGCACGACGATCTCCAACATCGTCGAAGCATCGCAGCGCGTCACGCACATCATGGAAGCGATGCACCAGGCCTGCCGTGCGCAGACGCAGCAGATTGGCGAAGTACGTGACGTGATAGACAATCTTGAACAAAACACGCAGCAAAACGTGACGCTGGTGCAGCAGTCGGCCGCTGCGGCGCTGACGCTGAAGGAACAGGCGCAGGGTTTGCTGGACTCGGCGCAGGTATTCACGCTCCCGTTTCAGACGCATTGAACGGGCCGGTCGCTAATATCTGGCTATAGGCCCAGTTGTGCTGGGCGCGGCCTCATCAAAGCTCTTCGCAAGCGGGGCGACCAAGGCTCTATCCACGTCAGGCGGGTGCATTTCCCGTCGGGGTGGAGCGTGGGATGGCCGCTCACGGCGAAGGTTCGTGAATGGAATCAGCGGAAGCGGCCACGACTTCGTCGTGATTAATCTGGGCCCGCAGCTACAGCCTGCAGACGTCACCAGATGCAGGCGTTTTCGGCCAATGTCTCGTGTCGTCCTGCGACCCGACATTCGCGAGTCGTGCCTAAGTGACTCGAACTGGCCGGCTTTTGCCTGTCAGCTATCGGCAGAAGTCGACCCTGAGCCGCCGTCCAATTCGCACGACGTGAACGGCTCCTTCGGAAGTGCACCTGCCGTTCGCTCGTCGGATGTGCCGAGCGAACGCTCTGCCGCCATCAGTTCAACAACAGCGAAATTTAACGCTGTGACCAAGGCTCAGGCGAACGGCCCGGTTTCATGCGCTCTGACCCAATCCATCGATTCTTCCGAACACGCGCACCAGACTTAAATCACCATGGGATCGTTTCCCCTTTCCAGCGAGTGAACGTCCCTGTGGGGCCGTCCGGACCCAGCAGTGCAACGCGCACCGCCTCGCGAGCGCCTTCCTCGACGGTCTCGGTGCCCGCATATCCGTTGAGGTTCGTCCTGGTAAAACCCGGGGAGACGGCATTGACCTTGATACCTTCTGGCTCAAGTTCGATGGACATGGCAACCGTCAAAGCGTTGAGAGCCGTCTTGGACGCCGGGTAGACGGGGCCGAAGATCGCGCGGTAGGGGAAGGCCGAGTTCGAGTTCGTCGTCAACGACCCAAGGCCACTCGACACGTTAACGATGCGGGAGCCCGGCGTCTTGCGCAAAAGTGGCAGCATCGCCTGGTACACAGCCAGCACACCAAACACGTTGGTGTCCCACACCGCGCGCATTTCATCGAGATCCACGTTGCCGGGGCGCGTCGTCTTCGCATATTCCTCAACGGACTGACCGGGCTGCTTCTTCGTATTCGAAATGCCCGCGTTCTGGATAAGCACGTCAAGGCGGCCGAACTCGTTTCGAATGCGCTCTGCCGCAGATGTGACCGAAGCCTGATCCGTCACGTCGAGTTGGAGCGCGACGGCACCCAGCCCGACTTCCGTGGCCGCAGCCTCGCCGCGGTCGAGGCTGCGCGACCCGACCAGCACAGTCAAGCCGCGTGCCGCGAGATCCTTCGCAACCTGAAGACCGATTCCTTGATTCGCCCCGGTTACGAGGGCAACGGGTTTGTCGTGCATAGCAATCTCCTAAATGTAATGCGCTCGCGCGCGTACAAGCCATCTTCAATCCGTGCCGCCCGGTCAGCAAACCTCGGCCGCCCATGCTTCGGCATCTGCGCCGGCCGGGATGCGCATGGGCGATGACGGGTCTGTCGCCGCGCGCCACACGGCCTCGGCGACGTCCTGCGCCCGGGTGATCGGCGAAGAGGTATTCTGCAGTCCTGCGATAACTTTGCTGGCGAGATCAGCGTAGGCCTCATGGTCGAGACCATGCATCCGGGCGCGGGCGTTCTCGCCGAACCGGGTGTCGGGCGCACGGCCTGGCAACACCAGGCGCACCTGCACGCCAAACTGCTCCAGTTCCACTGCCATTGACGCGGTAAATGCATTCACCGCCGCCTTGCTCGCGCTGTACGCGGCAATTAGAGGCAGCGCCTTCAGGGTAACGCTCGACGTGACATTTACGACGACGCCGGCTTTGCGCTGCCGGAACTGAGGCAGCACGGCCTGCGTCACAGCGATCGTGCCAAAGGTGTTGGTCTCGAAGATGTCGCGTACCGTCTCAAGTGCGACCAGTTCCGCCGGCGAAGCCGCGCCGAAGCCCGCGTTGTTGACGAGCACGTCGATCGGGCCGGCCGCCTCGACCGCTTTGCTGATACTTTCCGGATCTGTGACGTCGAGCGCCAGCACGCGCAGGCGCTCTGACGGCGGCAGCAGGTCGGCGCGCGGCGTGCGCATCGTCGCGACGACCTGCCAGTCGCGGGCCAGAAAATAGCGGGCAATCTCGAGGCCAAATCCGGACGAGCAGCCGGTGATCAGTACGGTTTTCATGGAAACTCCCGTGTGAGGTGGTTTGCGTATGCCCTTACGATAGACGACCCTGACCATACTCACTACCATCTAGAATCCAAATTTCATTTGCAGGAGTCCAGCGATGATCGATCCCTTGGCCGAAGTCGTGACGTTGCTGCAGCCGGGCGCGCGGTTTTCCAAGCTGGTTCTGGGTGCAGGCCCATGGCGCGTTCGCCGCTCGGATAGCGGCCAGCCGCTCTACTACGTGATCCTTGAGGGCGCATGCCGCATGGCGATCGAGGGACACGAGCCCATCGAGCTTGTCTCGGGAGACTTCGTGCTGATTCCCGCGGCCTACGGGGTGTCGATGTCCAGCCTCGTGCCGCCATCGCCGGGTGTTGAAACCCTCGCGCCGCTCGTGCTTGGCAACAATGAATTCGGCATCGGCGATCCGGATGGTCCGATCGATTTGCGCATGATGGTCGGCCACTGCAGCTTCGGTTCACCCGATGCATCGCTGCTGGTCTCTTTGCTACCGCAAATCGTGCATGTCCGCGGCGTCGATCGACTGGCCACCCTCGTGCAACTCGTGCGGGACGAATCGCGCGCGCAGCGGCCAGCGCGTGAGGTCGTGCTGTCACGACTGCTAGAAGTGCTGCTTATCGAGGCGCTACGGTCGAGCGCGGAAACGACAGCATCGCCGGGGCTGGTTCGTGGACTGTCCGATGCCCGCCTTGCGGCCGCGATCCGCGTGATGCACGAACACCCTACACGCGCGTGGACGGTTGCTGACCTCGCGAAAGCAGCCGCCCTCTCGCGCTCGACCTTCTTTGAGCGCTTCAACCGCGCGGTGGGCGTAGCGCCCATGGAATATTTGCTTACCTGGCGCATGGCGCTCGCGAAGGACCTGCTACGTCGTAATAAAGGCCGTGTCGCCGAAGTGGCACAGCGCGTTGGCTACAGCTCCGCCAGCACCTTCAGCGTCGCCTTCACGCGGCACGTCGGGCGACCACCTTCTCAATACGCGCGCGAGGAGCAGGTGACCACCGACGACACGTAAGCCATCGGAAACACGCTGTTTCCGGTGGCCCTAAGGCCAAGGAGCTCGGTGGCTCAAAGCAATTCACCAATGACGGCTGTTTGAGCAAAGCAGCCATCTGCATGTCCGGGCGAGGGGATAAACGAGTGACGCTTCCTGGCCGGTCAGCGTCTCACGCGAATCGGCAGCACGCGACCCTGAGCGGCCGCTTTTACTTGACCCTCCTCAACGGCCGCTTTCGAAGCCGGAACAGCCGCTCTTTTGAGGCGTCTCCTTGCGATCCCAAGGCGGTTCATCGCCGAACGTCTCGGCGAGGTAATCGACAAACCGGCGCACTTTGAGCGGTATGCGCCGCGCGCTCGGATAAACCGCTTGAATCGTCAGATCAGCCGCGCGATAGGCCGGCAGCAGCGCTACGAGTTCGCCGCGCCGGATGTGCGCTCCGAACACGAAGGTCGGACCGTACACGATGCCCGCTCCGGCAATGGCGGAGGCGAGCAGCATCTGAGTGTTGTTGGCCGTCATCCGGCAAGGTCCATCGATGACGTGCGTGCGGTTTTTCCCGTCGTGCAATGTCCAGTCTCCGGCCGACACGGCCTCGCTGAACGCAAGTCGTTGTGCACGCATCAGGTCGTCCGGCTTGCGCGGCGTTCCATGGCGCTTGAGGTAGGCGGGAGACGCACACACGACCATTCGGCACGGCGCAAGCCGGCGCGTCACAAGTCCCGGGTCCTCTAGCCGTCCGATCCGGATTGCGACGTCAACGCCCGCATCGATGAGATCGACGTAGCGGTCTCCGAGCAGCACTTCCACGTTGACGTGCGGATGGTCCTCCATGTAGTGCGCCACAACCTCGCCCAAGTGCATCGCGCCGAACGTCACAGGCGCCGCGACGCGCAGCACACCGCGCGCCGTGCCTTGTGAATCGCTCGCTTCCCGCCTCGCTTCATCGAAGGCTTCGAGAATCCGCTTGCAGCGTTCGTAGTAAGTCTGGCCGGTATCGGTCAGACTCAAGCGCCGTGTGGTGCGGTGGAGTAGCCGTGCATTCAGTTCGGCCTCGAGGGCGCTCACGTGCTTGCCGGCCATCGCTGCCGATAGCCCGAAGCGGCGTGCCGCCGCGGCAAAGCTGCCTTCCTCGACAGCGGCGACGAATACTCCGAGGCTCGTGAGTCGGTCCATTTTGCCCTCCGATTCGATAACACAATTATCGACTGAACACACCGATCCGGCAATTATCAAACCGAGGACTTGAATCTACTATTCGGGCATCAGTAACGGACAAGGGGCACGAAAATGGTAATCAAATCGAACGGCACGCGGATTCACGTCACGCAGCGGGGCAGCGGCGAGTTGGCGCTGGTGTTCCTGCACTACTACGGCGGCTCGTCGCGCACATGGGATGGGGTAGCAAACGAATTGTCCGACCGGTATCGAATCGTTGCCACCGATCACCGCGGCTGGGGCGATTCCGAGGCGCCCGCCGACGGCTACGGCATTGCCGATCTTGCCGCCGATGCCGAAGGCGTTATCGACGCGCTGGGGTTGCGGCGTTACGTTCTGGTCGGTCATTCGATGGGCGGAAAGGTCGCTCAACTTATCGCATCGCGTCGGCCGAGCGGGCTCGAAGGTCTTGTGCTCGTCGCGCCGTCGCCTCCGTCGCCGATGCTCCTTTCCGACGAGCAACGTGCGACGTTGACCGGCGCATATCAAACGCGCGAATCGGTCGAATTCGTTATCGATCACGTCTTGACCGCAAAATCGCTCGACGCCGCTCGCCGCGAGCAAGTCATTGAGGACAGCCTGAGGGCCGCACCGCAGGCTAAGGCGGGCTGGCCAAACGTGGCCATGCGCGAAGACATTACCGCGGCGACGGCGTCAATCGACGCACCGACCATCGTCATCTCCGGCGAACTTGACCAGGTGGATTGCGTCGCAACACTGCAGGCGGAACTGCTGCCTCGCATCCCGCACGCGGCGATGCACGTGCTGCCCGGAACGGGACACTTGTCGCCGCTAGAGGCGCCGGCCGAGGTGGCGCGGCTCATCGCTCGATTCGTCGCAGCGATCGAGGACAAGTCAGTCGTGTGCAACTCGCCCGAGCAGGTCCCGGTCGCTTTCGATACGGCGCTGAACGCCGGCGATCTCGATGTCCTATTCGGTATGTTTAGCAATCTAGCCACGATGCGGATGACGAATGGCAAGGTGGTACATGAAAACCCCGCCGATTTGCGCATCGGCCTGGCTCAGTTGCTGGCACTGCGCCCGCACATCCGTAACGAAGTGCGTCGTGTACTGACGAGCGGTGACATAGCCCTTGTCCTGCTCGACTGGACCCTGAATGTGACGCTACCGAACGGTCGCGAGCACGAAGAGCGTGGCACCGCTACGGAGGTTATGGAAAAGGGCCGCGACGGTGGGTGGAGACTGCGGATCTCCAATCCGCCGGGGCTGAACTGAATGGCACCGGAGGTGTGACGCCCCTCGCATATCTGAAGGGGCGCAACGAGCGACTCTTAAGTGAGCGAAGCCGGACGTTCAGATGCCGGAGCAAGTCGCTCGCCGAACGGCCGTTCCTGGTCCGAGTCCAACCTGAAATCGGCTAGGCCGAATGTAACGCCGCCGACCTGAAGCTGACGGTCGTTCGCCCCGGGTATGGCTGCCGAAAAGCGGTCGCTCTACGCTGACACTGAGCCGCAGACGGAGGTTCGCCTGCGGACGTCGGCTCGAGCGCCCGGCTGGATGGCAACTCGGCGGTCCCGTATGTGGCCTTCACTCCGCGCCTGCCAAACCGACTCGCTCCAGGTCGGTGCCGCTG
>JBEKNG010000223.1:0-8110 GCA_049523075.1 Paraburkholderia sp. | reverse complement strand
ATGAGCGTCGTCCAAAGAGATGCGGGGAAAGCACTATTATGCCAGCCCGCCCAGCGGCGAGGGCCGCGCCGCGCGGACGTTGGCCGAACGGATAAGGCATGGCGGAGCGCGCAAGCCGCCGCGTTGACCACACACGGCCGCGCCTCACCTACTTCCGCGCCCCACGCAATTCGGTCACGTTCTGCTGCAGCCCTTCCGGCGTCACCTGAGCCGGGTCAAGCGGCTCGCCGACGGCCAGCGTCAGCCGGCTCATCACGCCCTTTCGCACCGGCCGCGGCCAGCGCGCATCGGCGGCGCGCGAAAATACGCTGCCCCACAGGCCGCGCAGCGCCATCGGCACCACCGGCGCCGGCGTACGGCGGATGATTTCGGTCACGCCATGCCGGAACGGGTTCAGCTCGCCGGTCTTCGTCAGCTTGCCTTCCGGGAAAATGCACACCAGGTCGCCCTCGGCGAGCGCCCGCGCGCAGGTTTCATAGGCTCGCGTCAGCATTTGCGGGTCTTCGTGCGATGGCGCAATCGGAATCGCCTTTGCATGACGGAACACCCAGCCGGCGAACGGTGCCCGGAAGATATGGTGATCCATCACGAAGCGGATCGGACGCGGACTCTCGGCCATGATGACGATCGCATCCACGAAGCTAACGTGGTTGCAGACCAGCACCGCAGCGCCCTCTTCGGGAATGCGCTCCGCATGCACGAGCCGGATCCGGTAGAACGTGTGCACCAGTACCCACGCGACAAAGCGCAACAGGAACTCCGGCACCAGCGAGTAGATATACGTGGCCACCACGATATTGAGCAGCGCGGTGACGAGGAAAAGAACCGGGATACTGACGCCTGCCGAGGTCAGGGCCATGGCCATCAGCGCCGAGACGATCATGAACAGCGAATTGAGGATATTGTTCGCCGCGATGATGCGCGCGCGATGGCTCGGCTGGCTGCGACTCTGGATCAGCGCATACAGCGGCACGCTGTAGAAGCCGCCGAACATGGCGAGCAGGAACAGATCGGCGAGGACGCGCCAGTTCGCGGGGATCACGAGAAATTCGCCGACGCTCAGCAAATGCCCCGCCGGTGGCAGCGCATGACTCGCAAAGAACAGATCAATGGCGAACACGCTCATGCCGATGGAACCGAGCGGCACCAGGCCGATCTCGATGCGCCGCTTCGACAAGCGCTCGCACAGCAGCGAACCGAGGCCGATACCGATCGAGAAGGTGCCGAGTAGCACGGTCACGACATCCGGGTTAGCCAGCAACACATCCTTCGCGAAGCTGAAAAACGACGGCAGAAAAGTCGCGCCGACAAACCACAGCCACGAGATACCCAACAGGCTCAGAAACACCGTACGGTTTTCGCGGGCAATCTTCAGATTGCGCCAGGTTTCGCTGAACGGATTCCAGTTGATGCGCAGGTCAGGCTGCGGCGCCGGCGTAGGCGGCACCCAAACGGACATGGCACGTCCCACCAGTGCAAACCCAACGCAGGCGCACGCCAGCACCACAGCGCCATGTTCGACGAAGGCCGCCGCTTCCCCACCGACGATGGTTCCCACCAGAATAGCGACGAACGTGCCCATTTCGACCATGCCGTTGCCGCCCACCAGTTCGGTTTTCACCAGATGCTGCGGCAGGTACGAATACTTCACCGGACCGAACAGGGTCGAATGGACGCCCATCAGAAATGTACACAGATACAGCAGCGGCGCGCTGTGCAGCCAGAAACCGGCGCCGCCGATCAGCATCACGCCGATTTCAAACGTCTTCACAAAGCGCGTCAGCATCGCCTTGTCGTATTTGTCCGCAATCTGGCCCGAGGTGGCGGAGAACAGCACGAACGGCAGGATGAAGATCGCGGAGATCAGGAACGCGGCGGTCTTCGCATCGACGCCGGAAAAGCGCGCGGTTTGATACGTGACGAGCGAGGTGAAGCCGATCTTGAACACGTTGTCATTCATCGCGCCCAGGAACTGGGTCCAGAAAAACGGCGCAAAACGGCGCTCTCCCAGCAAGCGAAACTGGGATTCATGTGCGTCGCCACTACGGGCGGAGCGGCGGGCGGCGGGTAAGGGACGATCGCTCATGAAGGTCGGAGAATCCGAGAAAGGACCGGAGGACATCGGCGAGTGTATGCGTCGCCGCCTTCAGCAGCACCCACGCCGGATGATTGCCGCACCTCGGCCTCCCCACCGGCGCACACGCAAAAAAGGCGCACGCTCTCGCGCACGCCTCTGGATCAGTACCTCAGGCTTATGGCAACTTGATGGCTGGCGCACCTGACACCACCCAGCGCCATTGGACCGCGTCACAACCGGTCAGAAAGCGCCACAGCCGGCGCAACGGCCAATCTATCGCGCCTGTTGCGGCTCCTGCTCTTCCGGCCAGTCGCGGATATAGGCCTTGAGCATACGGTTCTCGAAACCCTGCTCCTCGACCACCGCCTTGGCCACGTCATAAAACGAGATGACGCCCATCAGCGTGCGGCTTTCCATGACCGGCAGATAGCGCACGTGATGCTCGAGCATCATGCGCCGCACCTCGTTCACATCCGTTTCCGGCGTGCAGGTGAGCGGGTGGTCGTCCATGACCTTGCGGATGGTGGCTGTGCCGACGCTGCCGTGATGCTTGCTAAGTGTCAGGATGATTTCGCGGAAGGTCAGCATGCCGACCAGATCGCCGTATTCCATCACAACCAGCGAGCCGATATCGTGCTCTGCCATCGCATTGACTGCGTCGAGCAGCGGCGTATCCGGCGTGACGGTAAAAAGGGTATTGCCCTTGACCTTGAGAATGTCGCTGACTCGCATGATTGTCTCCTGTTTCGGCCAGAGTTCGCGCTTTGGCGCTTACTCTGGTCCCATGCAAAATTGGTTGCGGTCAACTGGAGTTAGCGCTTCAACTGCCGACCAGAGTTCGCGCTTTAGCGCGCTACTTTGGTCCCATGCAGAGCACTTACCCCGGTCCCATGCAGGATGGTTGCCGAATCCGGTGAAGCCGTGAATACATGACCGATTTTCGATCCTAGCGGAAAGGCCCGTAAAAGGAAAGCGGGCCGCCCACCAAGCCAGTGCGGGTGCGGCAGCACGTCGCATGGGGAAAATCGCACTTGAAGCCGCTAGTCCCGGTGATACGATGCCCCCACTTTCACCTTTCGCGGAGCACCATGGCTCCGCCGCCCAGGATGCCCGCCAACCGTTTCGATACGCTTGCGCTGCATGCAGGCGCAGTCCCCGACCCCACGACTGGCGCGCGTGCCACGCCGATCTACCAGACCACCTCCTTCTCCTTTCGCGATACCGACCACGCTGCCGCGCTGTTCAATATGGAACGCGCCGGCCACGTGTATTCGCGCATCTCGAACCCGACCGTCGCCGTCTTCGAGGAACGCGTCGCTGCACTGGAGAACGGCGCGGGCGCAATCGGCACGGCCAGCGGCCAGGCCGCCCTGCATCTGGCGATTGCCACGCTGATGGGCGCCGGCTCGCATATCGTCGCGTCGGGCGCACTGTACGGAGGCTCGCATAATCTGCTGAACTACACGCTGCGCCGCTTCGGTATCGAGACCACCTTCGTCAAGCCCGGCGATCTGGATGGCTGGCGCGCCGCGCTGCGCCCGAACACCCGCCTGCTGTTCGGCGAAACGCTCGGCAATCCGGGCCTCGACGTGCTGGACATCGCCGCAGTTGCCCAGATCGCGCATAGCCACCGCGTGCCGCTCCTCGTCGACTCCACCTTCACCACGCCGTATCTGCTGAAACCGTTCGAGCATGGCGCCGATTTCGTCTACCACTCGGCGACCAAGTTCCTCGGCGGTCATGGCACGACGATCGGTGGTGTGCTCGTCGACGGCGGCACTTTCGACTTCGAAGCATCCGGGCGTTTTCCCGAATTCACCGAGCCGTATGAGGGCTTCCACGGTATGGTGTTCGCCGAGGAAAGCACCGTTGCCCCCTTCCTGCTGCGCGCCCGTCGCGAAGGCCTGCGTGATTTCGGCGCGTGCCTGCATCCACAAGCCGCGTGGCAGTTGCTGCAGGGCATCGAAACCTTGCCGCTGCGCATGGATCGCCACGTCTCGAACACGCGCAAGGTCGTCGAGTTTCTGGCTGCCCATGCCGCAGTCGAATCCGTGGCCTACCCGGAGCTGGCCTCGCATCCGGATCATGCGCTCGCCAAGCACCTGTTGCCGCGCGGCGCAGGTGCGGTGTTCAGCTTCAACCTGCACGGCGACCGCTCGGCCGGACGGCGCTTCATCGAGGCGCTCTCGCTGTTCTCACATCTGGCCAACGTCGGCGACGCCCGTTCGCTCGTGATCCACCCTGCCTCCACCACGCACTTCCGCATGGACGCCGCCGCGCTCGCTGCAGCCGGCATCGCCGAAGGCACGATCCGCCTGTCAATCGGCCTGGAGGACCCGGACGATCTGATCGACGACCTCAAACGTGCGCTGAAGGCCACGCAAAAGCCCGCTGGTGGCAGCGCCAGCCCGGCTAAACCGACGGACGGAGCCGGCAGCCCCAACCACGGCAGCGCGCCCAAGGAGTCGGCATGATCCTGGATGTCCAAAACAAGAAGTCCTACGCCTACACCGGCGGCAAGCCATTCGACCCCGCTCTGCCGACTGCCGTCTTCATCCACGGTGCCGAGCACGACCATAGCGTCTGGGCGCTGCAAACCCGCTACTTCGCGCATCACGGCTTCAGCGTGCTGGCGGTCGACCTGCCCGGTCACCATCGCAGCGCCGGCCCGGCGCTCGCCGATATCGCCGTAATGGCCGACTGGCTGGCCGCGCTGCTGGACGCCGCCGGCGTCGTGCGCGCCTGCGTGATCGGCCACAGCATGGGCTCGCTCGTCGCGCTCGATTTCGCCGCACGCTACCCGGCGCGCGCGAGCGCGCTGGCGCTGGTCGCCACCGCCGCCCCGATGGCCGTCTCCGACGCGCTGCTGGACGCCGCGCTCAACCGCGAGCCGCAAGCGATCGCGATGGTCAACCAGTGGTCGCATTCGACGCTCGCCGCCAAACCGTCCTGCCCGGGCCCCGGCTTCTGGCTGCACGGCATGAACCAGCGGCTGATGGAACGCGTCTCGGCCGCAGGTGAACCGGGCCTGTTCCACACCGACTTCACGGCCTGCGACGCCTATACAGACGGCCTCGCACGCGCAGGCCAGATACGCTGCCCGGTGCGGCTGATCGTGGGGCAGCGCGACGCCATGACCCCACCGCGTGCCGCGCAGGCGCTCGCCCAGGCACTCGCGCAAGCCAGTCCACGCGTGGACACGATTACCCTCAACGCCGGCCATGCGCTAATGACCGAGCAGCCCGACGCGACGCTCGATGCGCTGTTCGGCTTTGCCTCGAGCGCTGCGTGACTCCGGTAAGCTCGACGATAACGATGTATGGCGTCGCGCACCATCGGCCGAATGGCCAGGTTGCGCGCTTTGGCCGATAGCCGCACAATGGTTCAAGCCTGCCCGGTTTCAGGCGCAGATCGCACCGCCGGGCTCGTTGTGCCGCTTGAATCGGCACGGCGAGGGGGAAAGGGCTAAAAGAGTAGCGCAACGGAGGCCGTGATGGCTCAAACCGCTCATACCGATCACTTCGCGAATTTCGCGGAGTTTTATCCGTTTTACCTCGAAGAGCATCGCAATCTGGTCTCGCGGCGACTGCACTTTGTCGGCTCGCTGGCCGTGATCGGCTGTCTGGCCATGGCGCTCGCCACTGGCGACTGGCTATGGCTGCCGGCGGCGCTCGTCAGCGGTTATGGGTGTGCATGGATTGGGCATTACTTCTTCGAGAAGAACCGCCCCGCCACCTTCCGGCATCCCATCTACAGCCTCATGGGCGACTGGGTGATGTTCAAGGACATCTGCACCGGGAATATCTCCCTTTAATACCAAGGCGAGCGCCAATTTGCCGGGTGTCGGGCGAAACGGCTGACGGACGCGGTGCCGCGAGGCTGCGGCACCCCCACAGGCATGAGGCGTCATCTGCGCAATGCGAATGGTCCCGCTGCCGCCCTCGAAATGGCTGGCTTTGACCGCCAGCACCTGACTGGGGCCGCTTACGCAGCCTGATGCGTCGCTGAACTCCGGGCCTCGGCTTGCGCCGCCCGCGCGGCACGCGCCGAAGCCCGCGCGGCGAGCAGCGAAGCGAGCGAGACGCTCAGCTTCTCGTTCTGGAGCGCCCCCAGCAATGTCCCGCCGTCTACCCGGGTCGACTCCAGATTAAGCTGGTATTCGAGTTCCGGGCGATCGATCACGAACAGATCGAAGAGCCGCTCCACGGTCACCTGGGCCGGATTTGCCAGCAGCAGAAAATGTGGACACGAGCCGTCTTCGTTCAGACGCGCAATCCATTCAATCTCCTCCAGCTTATCCAGCAGGTAAGTCGTGGTATCCATATCGCGACGCAGCATGCGCGCCAGATCCTGCAGCATATAGCCGCGCTTGCCGGCTTCGCGCGCCTCCGAAAGCCGTGCGAGCAGTTCGAGCGCATCGAACAGGTCGCTGCCCGCAAAGCGCGGCCGGTGAAACTGGCCGATGCGAATCGCCGGCAGCGCAGAGGCCACCATCGCCCCTGCCAGCGCGATGAACCAGCTCAGGTACATCCACAGCAGGAACATCGGCACCGTGGCGAATGCGCCGTACACCGCGGTGTATGTCGGCACGCGCCGGATGTAATAGCCGAAACCGCGCTTGGCCAGTTCGAACGCAATCGCGGCGCCGAGGCCGCCCACCACCGCGTCGCGCCACTCCACCCGGCAATTGGGCAGGTACACGTAGAGCATCGTGAACGCGAGCGCCGTGAGCGGCAGCGCCGCGCCCGTCAGCGCCCAGTCGATCACCGGCGTGATGTGCTGCGCGGCGCTAAACGCCATGGAGCGCGTGAACAGATAGGAAGAGATCGACAGGCTGACGCCGATCAGGATCGGCCCGAGCGTAATGATCGCCCAGTAGACCAGCACGCGCTGAGCAAGTGGGCGCGGTTTGCGCACCCGCCAGATTACGTTGAACGCGGATTCGACCGTCATCATGGTCATCACCGAGGTGACGAACAGCACGATCATCCCCATCGTCGTCAGGCCTTTGGCCTTCGAGGCGAACTGGTTGAGATACTTGAAGATCTGGTCGTTGATCTGCGCGGGCATCAGATGGTCGGCAAGAAAACCCTGCAGTGACATCTGGAATGAACCGAAGATCGGGAACGCGGTAAACAGCGCAAACGCCACCGTCGCCAGCGGCACAAGCGAAAGCATGGTGGTAAACGTCAGACTGCCGGCCACCTGTGGAATGCGATCTTCGCTGCTGCGCTTCGCGGCGAATTGCGCGAGGCGTTTGAGCGTATCGAGGTCGAAACGCACCCTGGACAACAAACCCCACCTCCTTCGCCTTCGTGAACCATCCGCGGCAGGCGCCGGAATGCCGGCGAGCGGCCTGTGCCGTGGACCCAGCCCCTATAATACCCGTTCACCCGATCAGGCCTATGAAAGACATCCTCGTGCTCTATTACAGCCGCTACGGCGCCACGCGTGAACTCGCACTGGCGATCGCGCAAGGCGTCGACAGCGTCCCCGGCATGCAGGCGCGTGTGCGCACCGTGCCAGCCGTCTCGACCGTCTGCGAGGCGACCCAGCCCGACATTCCGGCCGAAGGACCGCCGTACGTCGAGTTGCGCGATCTGGAAGAATGCGCCGGCCTTGCGCTCGGTTCGCCGACCCGCTTCGGCAACATGGCTGCCGCGCTCAAGTACTTTCTCGACGGCACCACGCCACAATGGCTGTCCGGCGCGCTCGCGGGTAAGCCGGCCTGCGTGTTCACGTCCACCGGCAGCCTGCATGGCGGCCAGGAATCGACGCTGTTGTCGATGATGCTGCCGCTTCTGCACCACGGCATGCTGATTGTCGGCATCCCCTACACCGAGAGCACGCTTACCAGCACCCTGACCGGCGGCACGCCGTATGGCGCATCGCACTTTGCACGGGCCGACTCCGCGGAGCACGGCATTTCTGCCGACGAGAAGACGCTCGCCATTGCGCTCGGCGCGCGCGTCGCGCGCACGGCCGCAGTCATGAGCGAACGGCCGTGAGCGTGCCGGATCAGGGTGCGGAAAA
>JBEKNG010000222.1:0-8126 GCA_049523075.1 Paraburkholderia sp. | reverse complement strand
ATCGCCTCGGAATCAACGTTTTACCGGGTGCTGCGTGAAGAAAAACAGCTTGCTCATCGGCGCAGTGAACGACCAGTCCGAGCCCGCAGCAAGCCCCGCGCAGTATGTGCCGACGGGCCCAATCAGTTGTTCAGCTGGGATATTACTTACCTGCCGACGACAGTTCGCGGGCAGTATTTCTATCTCTATCTGTTCATGGACATGTTCAGCAGGATGGTCGTCGGCTGGCAGGTCTACGCCGAAGAGAGCAGCGCCCAGGCCAGCGAGCTTCTGAAGGATCTATGTGCGCGGGAAGCGATCAGGCCGGGCCAGGTGATTTTGCATTCGGATAACGGCGGCCCAATGAAGGGTGCCACGATGCTCGCCACCCTGCAGGCTCTGGGTGTCATGCCGTCATTGAGTCGACCGGGCGTGAGCAACGACAACCCGTTCTCGGAAGCGTTGTTCAAAACACTGAAGTATCGGCCGGCTTATCCTCTACAGGCGTTCGACACTCTATTTGCCGCGCGCGCCTGGGTCACCGGGTTGGTGCGCTGGTATAACCACGAACATCGTCACAGCGCGATCCGTTTCGTCACGCCTGCCCAACGGCACGCCAATCTCGACCAGCAGATCCTCGATCGCCGCACGACGCTCTACGAGGCGGCAAAGCAGCGCAACCCGCTACGATGGAAAGGCCCCACGCGAAACTGGAAGCGCGTACACACGGTCCATCTGAATCCCGATTAGACAGATAACTTCGAACCCATCAAACGCGATCACCGACAGGAGCAAAAAGCCACCTGAATTTAATCGTTGAGGCGACATCTAGCTTGAAATTTACCACCTGTTGCCCCCCCATCGAAGCGGTGGCCGCTGTCGGACGGAGCAGGCACTCTGCCCCTTGACTGGCCACAGCGTAAGACTAAGTCTGCCACACCCAGGGCAACAATAGCGCTTGTGGCCGGCCGGACCTACAGGTGATAACTCTGACAATACGTAGGAAAGGGAAAAGCGGGGCGTTGTTATCCAACGATCAACAAGCAAACTGGCCAATGCCGCCCACGAAGGTCCGGACCGGGGCTGACGGCCGAGATCCACCGGCTAAGGGGCAAACGTAGAGAAGTGGCCGGTCAGCGCCTGTCGCTTATCGGCGCTATCCGAGAACAAGGCGTTGGCTACCAACGCCACCTGTTGGACCAGTTTCGCAACGCTGATCGAGGTGAAACCGCGCGGCCTGCGGGCGGTTTCACCTCACGTCGTCGCCTCGCGCCCCATGTCTTTCACCGTCCTTCGCGCCTGACGGGGTTATCCGTAATACCCTATCGATACAGGCGCCTCATAGTAAGCGGATACACTGGTTCCAATCCACGTTGCAGCTACGACGGCGACTGGCGCGACGCGTTGCCGGGTTCGCCAGTAGAACGAACCTGTTACGTGCCAAAACGTTCATCGATCGCCCTTCCAGGTCGTACGCGATTTGGCCGGCGGAATTTGGCAAAGAGCCAGCGTTCGTTCGTCCCTGGGCACCAGGGTAATCAGGAGCCACACACCCGGCGCCACGAGGTCAGATTGAGTGCTCTCGTAGCTTCACGTGGCAATCACGCTGGCGCACAAGCCGCCCGCGATGTACAACGGCCAAACTGGGCTACCGGTACGCTCCAACGTCAGATAGAACGCGCCGCAGATGACCAGCATCGCGACACTGACGATAGTGTAAGCGCGGCCTCCTCCCATCCTGTCTGCTGTCACGCCGGCGACTACGCTTCCGACGATGAGGCCCAAGATTGACCACGAGTTGCTGGTGAACACTCCAAATCGTCACTGTCTGCCCGGCCTGAAGCCCTTCCGCAGTCAGAGGCTCCCGTTTGCCCTTCAGGATGCCGCAGCCTGCCCGCTGTCTTCCAACGCTTGCAGAAACGTCGAACTCCACCAGTGCACATCGAACTTGCGGATCCGACCAAGAAGTGATTCGTGCCGGCTGATCCGCTCATCAAGTGACATCGTCAACGCCCGCTGAATCGCCTGCGCTGTGCCTTGGGTATCATACGGATTGACCAGCAGTGCTTCTTTCAATTGCTCCGCGGCACCGGCAAAACGTGAAAGCACCAGCATGCCGGGGTCGGCAGGATCCTGTGCGGCGATGAACTCCTTCGCAACCAGGTTCATGCCGTCCCGCAATGGTGTAACGAGCGCCACGCGACTCGCGCGATAGAGGCCCGGTAGCCGCTTGCGGGCCACGTTGCGATGAATGTAGCGCACCGGCATCCAGTCCAGTTCCCCAAAGTCACCGTTGATCTCGCCACACAGGCTATCCATCTGGCGCCGCAGATCATCATAGGCGCCCACGTCCTCACGGCTCGGGGAAGCGATCTGGATCAGCGTCGCGCTATTTCGATTTTCCGGGTAGTTCGTCAGCAGTTCACGGAAAGCGTGGACGCGTTGCGGCAGCCCCTTCGAGTAGTCGAGCCGGTCGACGCCCAACAGCAAACGCCGCCGGGAATACTCATCGCGCATCTGGGCGAACATGTCGAGCCCTTCCTTCGAGTCGGCAAGACGAACAAAGTCGTCGACATCAATGCCGATGGGATACGCGCCGACCCGCAGCGCGCGATTGAACGCCCGAAGGCGGTCCGGACTCAGCCGTTGCGCCTGCGCCTCGGATTCAACGTAATGAGAAAAGTGCGTCAAGTCCGCTTCGCTCTGGAAGCCGACCAGATCGTATGCAAAGAGCGAGCGCATCAGCCACTCGTGTTCCGGGATCGCCGCCATGATCAGCGGCGGCGGCATAGGAATATGCAGGAAGAAGCCAATGCGGTTCGTACACCCCATTGCGCGCAACTCCGCCGCAAGCGGGATCAGATGGTAGTCGTGTACCCAGATGAGATCGTCCGGCCTCAATAGTGGCAGCAACTTGTGCGCGAACAGCTGGTTCACCCGGCGGTAGCCCGCTGCGAATCGTGTGTTGAAATTGGCCAGGTCCAGCCGGTAGTGAAACACCGGCCACAAGACACCGTTCGCGTAGCCCAGATAATACGTGTCGTGATCTTCCCGGCTCAGGTCAAGCGTCGCAAGCGTTACGTTTCCAGCCGTTTGGATCTGAACTTCACCTTGGCCGGATTTTGCGCTGCTCCCTTCTTCGCGTATCTTGCCGCTCCAGCCGAACCAGAGGCCTCCCGTCTGTTGCAGGCTCTCCCGTACCGCCACGGCGAGTCCACCGGCAGCAGGCTTGCGAGGATCGGCAGTGCGATTTGAAACGACGACGATTCGACTCATGAAATCCTTCTGTTGCGTTCAGATCGCGATACCTTGCGCGGCAATAGGGACATCACGTCACCCAGCCTGCGCACGACGAACATGATCTGCGGTTGTCGGGATCAGCGCCGTAACGGCGGAACCCCACTCGTTCCTCAATGAAGCGTCAAGCAAGCGGTGCGACCAGCTGTGCCGGGCAAGGATCACTTTCGGATGGAACCAGTTTACTATGTCGTGAACGCACCCTCACACCTGCGCTTCACGCGCACACTTCACGTGGGGAAGCGCAGCGTCGCCACGACAAAAGATGATCGGGACTCGAATGACCACAAAGGCGATGAGCCGCCGGCACCTGTTGGCACTGATCGGCAAGAACCTCGGCGCGGCCGCCATGATGCAAGGCATGGGCACCCTTGGGTTCGCCGCTACCTCGACCTACGCCGGACCGATCAGACTCGATGGCGCACCCAAAGGAACGCGAATTCTCGTGCTCGGCGCAGGCATGGCCGGCCTCGTCGCGGCCTTTGAGTTGAGGAACGCGGGCTACCACGTGCAGGTGCTCGAGTACGACGACCGCGCAGGTGGTCGGGCCTGGACTGTCAGGGGCGGTGATCGTTATACAGAACTCGGCGGTGCCACCCAGGACTGTGATTTCGCTGACGGGCTTTATCTGAACCCAGGGCCGTGGCGCATTCCGTATCACCACCAGGGCGTACTCGACTACGCAAAACGCCTGAAGGTGCCGCTCGAGCCGTTCATCCAGGTCAATTACAACGCGTACCTGCATTCGACGGAGGCCTTCGGTGGCAGGCCGCAACGATTCCGGGCGGTGCAGACCGACTATCAAGGATATATCGCCGAGCTGCTTTCCAAAGCAATCCGCAAAAACGCACTCGATGATGCGTTGTCAGTCGAAGATGCGCATCTGCTACTCGAATCCCTGCGCCAATGGGGTGCGCTCGGCCAGGACGGCAGCTACCAGGCGGGCCGGCGAAGCAGTGAACGCCGCGGATTCGCGACCGCACATGGCGGTGGGCTGATGCCCAGTGCCGTGCCGTCGGATCTGCTCCCGCGCGACCCCTTGCTTGCATCGAGTTTGTGGCAATGGCTCTCGTCTGGAAACGAGCAGGACTTCCAGAGCACCATTTTTCAGCCCGTCGGCGGCATGGACAGGATTGCCCATGCGCTTTATTCGCAGGTCGCGAGCGCTGTAGTGTTCAACGCCAAAGTCACGGCCATCTTGCAGGACGAGCAAGGCGACACAGTGCGCTATACCGATACGACCACCCGGGCCGAACGGAACGCGCACGCGGATTGGCTGGTGTGCACCATCCCGCTCTCGATTCTGAGTCAGATCGATATTGCGGTCGGCCCGGACATGCGCGCCGCGATCGATGCGGTGCCCTACGAAACATCGGTGAAAATCGGGTTGCAATTTGGCCGGCGATTCTGGGAAGAAGACGAGCAGATCTATGGCGGCATCACGCATACTGACCTGCCGATCTCGACGATCGGCTATCCGGCAACAGGTTACGGATCGACCGGTCCTGCGGTGCTGCTTGGCGCCTACATGTGGGGGCCCGCCAGCTATGAGATGGGTGCGCTACCCCCTGCGGAACGGATCGCGGTGGCATTGAGCCAGGGCAGCCAGATTCATCCGCAGTACGCGCGCGAGTACCAGACCGGCTTCGCGATGAGCTGGAGTCGATCACCGTTCACGAATGGCTGCTTCGCCGCATGGACGGATGCGTTGAGAGAAGCGCATTACGCGAATCTCTGTCAGATCGACGGACGGATCGTCCTTGCCGGAGAGCACGCTTCGCATATCCCTGCATGGCAGGAAGGTGCCGTGCTGTCGTCACTGGATGCGATCACCCGGTTGCATCGGAGAATCGTCAATGGATAGGCCGACGCTGATCCTCAGCGTGATGCTGATGGCCTTGCTGATGCGAGCCGCAACGGTGTCGGCTCAGGCCGTGGCACAGGACTCTGCACGCACCTTCACGATTTCGCCGGGCTACCGCTTCACCGAAAAAAGCGGTGAAGCGCTTTACAACGCTACCTGCGCGGGATGCCATATGCCGGATGGTAAGGGCGCACAGGGCGCGGGTCACTACCCGGCGCTCGCTGACAACCCGGCAGTCGAAGCAGCACCCTACATCATCGGCAACGTACTTCACGGCCGAAAGGCGATGCCATCGTTTGGCGACGCCATGAATGACGATCAGGTCGCTGCTGTCGTCAACTACACGAGAACCCATTTCGGCAATCGATTTGCCGAAAGTGTCACGCCTGGCCAGGTTAGAAGTCTGCGCTGAGTTCACGTGGAATGGCCATCGATGCGCAGCCTCTTTCCCGCACCCTCCTCCATCGCTTCACGAGGCTTATGGAGCGATGTTCCCGGGTCTGTCTCGGCGCGGCCAAACCAAGGTATGCTTTTTACACAGAGGGTGAAACCAAGAAAGGTTAAACAAGTCCGTTTACGCAATGCCGTCCCTGCTTAATACACGAATCTGGATGTCATAAGCGACATGCGAAACGCGCCATACATCAAATGCCGACTGTTGGTCGTCGCGGCGTTCGCGTTGGCCGCGTTCGTGTTCACCAACGGCTGTAGGTCGACGGCGACGCCGTCGGTGACCGCGCCGGGGGAGATCGCCACTGACGACGCTACGCTCGCCGCCCGGGTGAAGCAGGCGCTCGTCGCGGACCCGGGGCTGAGATCGTTGCCGATGAGCGTCGCAACGTATCGAGGCGTCGTGCAGTTGTCGGGATACGTGGATTCGGAGGGTACGCGACAGTCTCCCCGCTCCAGCGATCTTCAGCCGTCAGTGGAGACCGTAACAGCCTCCCAGTCACGGATCTCATTTTCCAATGCGGACAACTTGTCCCTCACGAGCCCGAGTGCATCGCTACCGAGCAAAAGATGCGTGGGAGGGCGGTCCGCGGCGATTGCGGCGAGCATCGCGCGTGCCGCCTTTTGCGGATCTCCCAATTGCTTGCCGCTCTTCTCCTCACGAGCTTTGCGGATGGGGTTGAAGACATGGTCGTAATCCCCAATCGAACGGGGCGTTCGCGTCATCGAGCGACCCGCCCAGTCGGTGCGGAACGAGCCTGGCGCGACGGCCGTCACGGCGATGCCGAAAGGCTTGACCTCTTTGCCAAGCGCCTCAGAGATGCCCTCCAGCGCGAATTTGCTTCCGCAGTAGTAGGTGATCCCAGGCATGGTGATATAGCCGCCCATCGACGTGATATTCAGAATGTGGCCACGTCTGCGCTCACGCATCAGGGGTAGGACGGCTTTCATCATGGCGACAGCGCCAAACACATTCACATCGAACTGTCTGCGCATCTCGGACAAAGGCGATTCTTCCATGACGCCTTCGTGGCCGTAGCCGGCATTGTTCACCAGAACGTCCACGGGTCCGACGGTCGCCTCAATTTCCGCCATGATGCCGTCGATGGCATCGAAGTCGGTCACGTCAAGTACACGTCCAAAAGCAGCGTTCGCAGACAGAGACTCGAAATCACGCTTTGCCTGCGCACTTCTCACAGTACCGACGACTTTGTGTCCCGCCGCCAGTGCCTCTCGTGCGAGCGCACGGCCGAAGCCGCTGCTGACACCAGTGATGAGCAGAATTTTACCGGATGCCATTGAAGCTTCTCCTGAATGTTGCTGGAGAGTGCATACTAGTCTGAAGGACGGGGCTATCTAAGCCAGATTCCGATATTTTTCTTGCCTAAAGCTATGAGTACAGAGCGGGCCTCCACCCACAATCCTGATCTCTCCTCGCGAAGCCAAAAACGCATGATTGCGTTGCTCCGCGCGTTGGCGCCCGAGGAGGGCTACAACCTCACGGCGCTGCCGAGCGTCCGCATCTTGCGTTCAAACCGGCCTCTGTCACGCACGCCGGTTCTCTACGACCCCGGCATTGTGATCGTTTGTCAGGGTCGCAAGCGAGGTTACTTCGGCGACCAGCTCTATCTGTACGACGAGCATCACTACCTGGCCGTGTCCCTGCCCGTTCCGTTCAGCATGGAAACCGAGGCAACCCAGGAGCGCCCGTTGCTCGCGCTGTACCTTCACCTCGATTTCACATTGGCCGCTGAACTGGCGGTACAGATCGACCGTGAAGGCGCAACGGAACACGTGCAGCCGCCTCAGAGCATGATGTCGACGCCGATGGATGACGCGATGCAGGCGTCCGTGTTGCGCTTCCTCGAGGCGATGCATCGGCCGCTCGAAGCCGCTGTATTGGGCCCGGACCTGCTGCGCGAACTATATTTCCGTGTGCTCACCGGAGCGCAAGGAAGCTCGATGCGCGAGGCTTTGACGATGAGAGGGCAGTTCGGGCGTATAGGCAGATCGCTACGCCTCATCCATGCCGGCTATGCGCTACCGCTGGACGTGATGCAGTTGGCCGAGGAAGCGGGAATGAGCATTCCCAGCTTCCACAGCCACTTCAAGTCGATCACACAGGTTTCGCCGATGCAGTACGTGAAGTCTACGCGCCTGCATCAGGCTCGCCTGTTGATGGTCCGTCAGGAACTGACCGCGGAGGCGGCAAGCCACGCGGTGGGTTACACGAGCGCGTCCCAGTTCAGCAGAGAGTTCAAGCGGCTTTTTGGCTTGACGCCAGCGGCGGAGACGAAGCGTATGCGCGAGAGCTTCGCCATTCCGGCAGCGTTCGATAATGCGAGGTACGTTTCGTCACACTGAGTTTGGCACGCTTCGTTTGACGTCAGTGTGAAGGCGTCGTAAGGGTCCGCTATGCGAGTCACAAACGTGCACTTACGCTGATCGATTATCGATACCCCACGAACGTCCGCTAAACGGCGAGAAGCGGGCACCTACGTTATCGTCACGCAGGACTGTTTCTGGCCGCCCGCTG